>CAZQYK010000494.1:0-2858 GCA_964597285.1 uncultured Spirochaetales bacterium | reverse complement strand
GACCCAGTCGGGCGGCAGGCCGTGCTCGCGCGCGCCGTCGAGCATGAGCTGGCGGTACGCGCGCAGCGCGCGCGCGCCGTCGAGCAGCCGGTCGGAGCGGTAGGTCTGCGCCGCCGCGCGCGCGCCGTCGAGCTCGACTTCGACGCGGATGCGCGCGTAGCCCGGCTCGAAGGCGTCGAGGCGCGTCCAGTCGGCCGGGTCGAGCGCCCAGACGGCGCCCCAGACGCCGGCCGCGGCGTCGGCGTGCAGGTTCGCCTTGCCGGTGCCGTCGGCGCCGCGCTTGTCGACGCGCAGCGACCAGCCCGCGAGCCGCGCCGCGCCGCGCGCGCGTGCCGACGCGACGCGCGCGAGCAGGCGCGCACTCGACAGGTTCGAGCCGTAGGCGAAGTAGAGGTCCAGCTCCATGCGATCGCGGCTCGACGCCGCCGGCTGCGGCGTTACTCTCCGGGGCCAACCCAGGTCCGGCTGGAGGGTATCCGCCCATGCGTCGCACCGCGCAAGTCGCGCTTCCGATCTGCCTGCTCGCCGTCGCGCTGTCGAGCGCGCCCGCGAGCTCGGAGCCGAGCTCCGACGGTCTGGCCGCACTCGAGAGCTACATCTCCATGCAGAACATCGACAAGAGCAAGCCCGACTGGAAGACGCGCGTGCCGAAGCCGATCGAGGCCAGCTTCGAGGGCAAGCAGGTCACCTGGAAGCTCGAGACCAACGTCGGCGACATCGAGATCCGCCTGATGCCCGACGTCGCCCCCTTCCACGTGACGAGCACGGTGTATCTCACGAAGCTCGGCTTCTACGACGACACGGTCTTCCACCGCGTGATCCCGGGCTTCATGGCCCAGGGCGGCGACCCGACCGGCACCGGCCGCGGCGGCCCGGCCTACAAGTACGCCGGCGAGTTCGACCCGAAGGTCGTGCACGACAAGCCCGGCCTGCTGAGCATGGCGAACGCCGGCCCGAACACCGACGGCAGCCAGTTCTTCCTCACCTTCGTGCCGACGCCGCACCTCGACGGCAAGCACACGATCTTCGGCGAGGTCGTCTCCGGAATGGAGACGCTCGAGAAGCTCGAGGAAAAGGGCAGCGCGAGCGGCCGCACGACCGCCGAGCTGAAGATCGAGAAGGCCACGGTCGAGGTGAAGTAGGCGCGCCGCGCGCGCGCCCGGCTCAAGCGAAGGGCTTCTCGAGCTCGGCGAGCACGCGCTTCTCGGCCTCGGAGACCGCGCCGAGGCCGAGGAAGCCGCCGGCCGCCTCGGCGACGCGCCGCGCGCGCTCGACGATCTGCTCGCGCAGCTGCGCGCGCGCGAGCGGGTCGAGCTTGTCGGCCAGCTCGACCGCGTAGGCGCCCCAGCTCGCGAAGAGCGCCGGGTCGGGGCGCTGCTCGAGCCAGCTCTCGAGCAACGCGTGACCGGGGCTGCCCGGCGCGACGCCCTGCTCGGCGGCGGCGTCGAGCACGGCCTTGCGCTCGCGCACCGCGACCGAGCCGTCGGCCCACGCGAGCTCGACGAGCGGCACGAGCGACAGCGCGGTCCAGGACGCGGCGTCGAGCCCGAGCTCGACGAGGCGCTCGACGACCGCGCGGTCGCGGATGTGGGTGGCGTTCGCGAGCTGCTCGGCCGCCGCCTGCTTCTCGCGCTCGGCGCGCATCTTCTCGAGCAGCTGCGCGTTCTGCTTGGCGAAGAAGGACTCTTCGAGCGCCTTCTTGCGGTCGCCGAGGAACTCGTCGGACATCGCCCCCTCTTCTCCTCTTCCTACTCGTGGATCTGCTCGGCGAGGTAGCGCTCCGCGCCGATCTCTTCGACGATGTGAAGCTGCGCCTCGAGCCAGTCGGCGCCCTCCTCCTCGCCCTTCAGGATGTGCTCGAGCAGCTCGCGCGTGCCGCCGTCGTTCTTCTCGAGGCAGAGCGCGATCGCCTTGTTCAGCCGCGCGATCGCCTCGGTCTCCATCGCGAGGTCGAGCCGGTGCTGCTCGACGGCGTCCTCGCCGACCCGCACCGGGTTCAGGCGCTGCATGTTCGGCACGCCTTCGAGGTAGAGGATGCGCTCGATCAGGTCGTCGGCGTCCTTCATCTCGCCGATCGACTCGTCGTACTTCTTCTTCGCGAGCCGCTCGTAGCCCCAGTTCTCGCACATCTTGTGGTGGATGAAGTACTGGTTGATCGCGGTCAGCTCCGCGGTCAGCACCTCGTTGAGGGCCTCGATCACCGCCGGGTCGCCTCGCATCGGCCTCTCCTCGCGCTCGCGTTCGCACGCGCCCGACGCGGGCTGCGCGGGCTGCGCGGCCCCAAGCCTATCCGCGATCGCGGCCGGCACCAGCCAAACGAAATCGAAATCCGCGACCGGAACCGCGCGCGCCGCGCCCGGCGGCGCGGGGCGCGCTAGCTGGCGGCGACGATCGGGGCGACGTCGGGCTCGACCAAGCCGACCTCGCTCGCGATCAGCTCGCGCACCAGCGGGATGCAGCCCCCGCACTGGCGACCCCGTCCGGCCTGGCACGCGAGCGCGACGGCGCGCGGCGAGTGGGCGCCGCGGCGGATCGCGTCGCGAATCGCGCGGTCGCTGACGACCTTGCAGTGGCAGACGATCACTGGGGCGCTCCTCGGCGTGCGGGCCCGGCCGGGCGACGACCCCGGAAGCGTAATCGACTTGAAAATGAAGTTCAATGTCGATTTCGAAACGACTCTCGATTCCCTGGGGGAAAGGCGGCGCCCGATACGCCGTGACCGCATCCGTCAGCGCGTGCGGATACGCTGCGGCCCGGAGGTAGAAGGATGGGTGGGTTCGGGGAGGGCGCCGGGAGCGCCGGGCCGCGCGAGGGCGCCGGCCCGCGCGCGGTCGAGGCGGCCCTGCTCGCCGAGCTCG
>CAZQYK010000493.1:0-4788 GCA_964597285.1 uncultured Spirochaetales bacterium | reverse complement strand
CGACGCCGGGCGCCGCGTCCGCCTGCTCGAGCGCGCGCTCGAAGCGGTCGCAGGCCGCGTCGAAGGATCCGGTCGCCAGGTACGCGCGTCCCGCGCGTTCGAAGCCCGACGCGACCGAGCCGTACATCTCGTCGAGGAGCTCGTGCAGCGTCACGCCGAACACGCGCGGGACCTGCTCGGCGTGCTCGGTGACGAAGCGCACCGCCCCGTCGTCGGGGGGACGCGCGATCAGCAGGCGCAGCTGATCGCTGGTCTGCTGCGAGAGCGTCTCAAGCTCGCGCACACCCTCGTCGAGGCGCCGGCCGACGGTGCCGAGCATGCGCTCGAACTCGTCGAAGAGCGCCTTGGTCTCCTCGCGGGCCTCCGAGCGCAGCGCGCGCACCCGCGGCCCGTACACCTCGCGCTGGTAGAGGTTCTCGCGCAGCTTCATCGCTTCGTGGAAGAGCGAGCCGACGGCGAGGTCGAAGAGCGCCTCGCGGTGCGTCGCGCCGCGCCTGCGGTCCGAAGGCTCGCGGAACACCGCGTGGCTGCGCTCCTTGAGGCGGTAGAGCACGCTGCCCTCGTCGTCGCGGATCAGCGCCTCGAGGTCCGGGAAGCGCAGGCCCACCGTGCGGTGGCGCTCCGCCAGCTCGCGCACCAGCCGGTGCACCTCGACGAAGTCCCGCAGGATCTCGACGAGGCGGGTGCGGGCGCGCATCGTCCCATTATATTATGGGAGCGGCGGCCGGGGGCGTGCGCGCCGCGTGCTACGCTGCGCCGCCCCGATGGCCGCGAACGACCCCCCGACCGCGCCCGCCGAGCGCCGGGGAGCACGGCCCGATCCGGAGTCGAGGGGTCCGATCCTGATCGTCGTGTTCACGACGATCCTGATCGACTTCATCGGCTTCAGCGTCTTGCTCCCGGTGCTGCCGCTCTACACCGAGCGGCTCGGCGCGACACCGAGCGAGGTCGGGCTGATCCTCGGCACGCACGCGCTCGCGCAGCTGCTCTTCCTGCCCGCGTGGGGCTGGGTGTCGGATCGCGTCGGGCGCCGGCCGGTGATCCTCGTCTCGCTGCTCGGAACCGTCGTCGCCTTCGTCGTGCTCGCCGCCGCCGACGACATCGCCTGGCTCTACGTCGCGCGCGCGCTGTCGGGCTTCTTCGCCGCGAGCGTCGGAACCGCGCAGGCCGTGGTCACCGACGTGACGTCCGAGGAAGATCGCGCCGGCGGCATGGGTCTGATCGGCGCGTCGGTCGGCCTCGGGATGGTGCTCGGTCCGGTGCTCGGCGGCGTTCTCGCGACCGTCGACGAGAAGGCGCCCTTCCACGCGGTCGCGCTGCTCGCGGGCTGCAACTTCGTCCTCGCCTGGCAGCGCCTGCCGGAGACCGCGCCCCCGTCGTCGGCGCCGACGCGCTGGCGCGAGCTGGCGTGGCTGCTGATTCCCGCGCCGCTGCGCCTGATGGCCGCGGTCCACGAGGCGCACATCGCGCCGTACCTGATCGTGTTCCTCCAGGTCTTCGTCGCGCTCGGCGTGATCGAGTCGATGACGCCGCTGCTGCTGTCGATGCGTTTCGGCACGGCCGAGCTCGGCGTCGCGCTGATCTTCGCGTGGTTCGGCACCGTGTTCGTGTTCTGTCAGGGCGTCGCGCTGCGGCCCCTCGTCGCGCGTTTCGGCGAGGGGCCGCTCGTCGTCGCAGGCCTGGCCGCGATGGCGCTCGGCATCGGCGCGGTCGCGGTCGCGCCGAGCGCCGCGTGGTTCTACGGCGTCGTGACGCTCGTCGGAGCCGGCATGGGCTTCGCGTTTCCGACCTTCACGAGCCTGTTCTCGCGCGCCTGCGAGTCCGAGCAGGCCGGCGAGCTGCTGGCCGAGAGCCAGGCGATGGCGATGACCGGGCGCATGATCGGGCCGTGGGCGGCCGGGCTGGCGATGGAGCGCTTCGAGCCGGAGACGCCCTTCTGGGCGGCCGCGCTGCTGGTCGTCGCGGCGCTCGCACTGATCGGCGCGGCCCGACGCCGCATGTTCGCGCACGCGCAGCGGACCGAGGGTCAGTTCTCCGCCGCGCGCGAGTGACGTAGCGGCGCGACGCGCCGCAGCCGCGCGCATGGCCCGCTTTGCGGGCTTCCTCTATGTTCGCCCGCAGCGTCTCCGGCCGTGCGCGAGCGCGCGGCTTCCACCTCGAGGGCCCCATGAGCGCGACGAACCAGATCGAACGCGAGAGCATGGAGGTCGACGTCCTCTTCGTCGGGGCCGGCCCCGCGACGCTGGCGTCGGCGATCCACCTGATGAGGCAGGTCGAGGCCTGGAACCGCGACGCGGAGAAGCGCGGCGTGCCGGCGGTCGAGCCGCCGACGGTGCTCGTGCTCGAGAAGAGCGCCGGGGTCGGCGACCACATGCTCTCGGGCGCGGTGATGAATCCGCGCTCGATCCGCGAGCTCGTTCCCGATTTCGAGAAGCAGGGGTTCCCGACCGAGTATGTCTGCAACTACGCCGGCTTCTGGATCTTCCATCCGAAGGGCAAGCTCGCGCTGCCGTCGTTCGCGACGCCGGCGAACTTCCGCAAGAAGGGCTACCACGTCGTGTCGCTGAACCGCGTCGCGAAGTGGATGGGTGAGCGCGCCGAGGCGGCCGGCGTCGAGATCTATCCCGGCTTCGCCGGCGACGAGCTGCTCGTCGAGGGCGGGCGCGTCGTCGGCGTGCGCACCGGCGACATGGGCGTCGACCGGGAGGGGAAGCCCAAGGGCACCTTCCAGCCCGGCATGGACATCTTCGCGAAGGTCACCGTGCTCGGCGAAGGCGTGCGCGGCTCGCTCGCGAAGCAGCTGATCGAGCGCTTCGAGCTGCAGGGCAGGAACCCTCAGACCTTCGAGACCGGCATCAAGGAGATCTGGCGCATCGATCCCGCGAAGCACAAGCCCGGGCGGGTCGTGCACGGGATGAGCTTCCCGAAGATCCTCGAGGGCTTCCACGGGATGTGGCTCTACGACATGGCCGACGACCTCGTGTCGTACGGCTTCGTCACGATGCTCGACTCGAGCAACCCCCATTGCGACCCGCACCTCGAGTCGCAGCGCTTCAAGACGAACCCCTGGATGCGCCGGCTGCTCGAGGGCGCCGAGCTGGTGCGCTACGGCGCGAAGACGATCCCGACCGGCGGTCTCTATGCGCAGCCGAAGCTCTACCACGACGGCGCGCTGCTGATCGGCGACGCCGCCAGCATGTGCAACGCGCAGAACCTGGCCGGGATCCACCTCGCGATGAAGTCCGGCATGCTGGCCGCGGAGACGATCGTCGAAGCGCTCGCGGCCCACGACTTCAGCGCGAAGACGCTCGGCGGATACGCCGAGCGCTTCCGCCGCAGCTGGGCCTACGACGAGCACTACCAGGCGCGCAACTTCTGCGCGTCGACCGAGCGCGGCGTCGCCTTCTTCTTCCTGAACGAGCCCTTCCGGACGATTTTGACCAACGGACGCGGCCTCCAGGACGAGATGGAGACCGAGGCGGGCCACACGCACATGAAGCGGCTCTCGGAGCTGCCGCCGGCGAAACGGACGAAGGAGGCCTTCGAGTTCGACGGAAAACTGACCTTCACGAAGGAGCACCTCGTCGGCTACAGCGGAGCTGCGCACGAGGTCGACCAGCCGTCGCATCTGGTCGTCGCCGACACCGACCTGTGCCGGGACGTCTGTGCCGAGGAGTACGGCAATCCCTGCGAGAGCTTCTGCCCGGCCGCGGTCTACGAGATGGTCCCGGACCCGGAGCGCCCCGGGAAGAAGAAGCTCTTCATCCACCACGAAAACTGCGTGCACTGCAAGACCTGCGACATCGCCGATCCGTACCAGGTCATCACGTGGACGCCGCCGGAGGGCGGCGAGGGGCCCGACTACACGCAGATGTAGCGCCGGGCCGGGCCGCGGCCCGGCTCAAGGCATGCCGGCGCCCGGCGCCCAGAGGTAGAGGAAGGCCGGGCCGCGCAGCTCGAGCGCGCGGGGCCACAGCTCGAGCGCGAGCCCGCGCTGGCGCGGCGCGCGGGTGTAGAAATTGTTCGCGTACTCGCGGGGCCGGTGGTACGTGACCGCGCGCGCGTTCTCCACGCCGGCGAGCTCGGCCGCGCGCTGGAGCGCGCCGTCGATCGATCCGATCTCGTCGACGAGCCCGCGCTCGAGCGCCTGGCTCGCGCTGTAGATGCGGCCGTCGGCGAGCTGCGCGATCTGCTCGGCGCTGAGATCGCCGCGGCCCGAGCCCACGACCTCGACGAAGCGCGCGTACAGGTCGTCGAGCACGCTCTGCAGCTGCTCGCGCTCCTCGGGGCGCATGCGCCGCAGGATCGACCCGGCGTCCTTGTAGTCACCGCTGGTGAGGGTCTGGTCCTCGACGCCGATCTTCTCCATCAGGCCGGCGAGGTTCACGCCGGCGAAGATCACGCCGATCGATCCGGTCACCGAGGTCGGCTGCGCGCGCACCTCGTCGGCGGCCATCGCGACGTAGTAGCCGCCGGAGGTCGCGAGGCCCATCATCTGCGCCACGACCGGCACGCCGCGCTCCTGCTTGAAGCGGCGGATCTCGCGGTAGAGCAGGTCGCTGCCGGTGACGGTGCCGCCGGGGCTGTTGATGCGCAGCAGCAGCGCGACGACGTCGTCGTCCTTGCGCGCCCGGTCCAGCTCCTCGCGCACGCGGCCGACGAGGCTCTCCTCGATCGTCCCGAAGAAGTCGGAGACCTCCGGCGTCTCCTGGATCACTCCCTCGATCTCGACGACGAGGACCTTCGAGTCGCTGTCCGCGTCGCCGTCGACGGTGGACTCGACCAGCG
>CAZQYK010000492.1:0-2509 GCA_964597285.1 uncultured Spirochaetales bacterium | reverse complement strand
GGGCGTCTCGACGCGCTGCTCGAGCTGCCGCAGCGCCGGCCCCGCGCGCTGCTCGTCGGCGTCGCGCTCGCGAGCGCCGCCGCGCTCGCGCTGCTGCCGGGACTGCGCTTCTCCGGCAACCCGCTCGATCTGCGCGCGCAGGACTCGGAGTCGGCGAGCGCGTTTCGCGACCTGCTCGAGCGGCGCGAGAGCACGACGTGGAGCCTCCAGGTCGTCGGCCGCGAGCCCGCCGACGCGCGCCGGCTCGCCGCCGAGCTCGAGCGGCTGCCGGCCGTCGCGCGCGCGACGACGCTCGCCGACCTCGTCCCGGCGGAGCAGGAGCCGAAGCTCGCGGTGCTCGAGGATCTCGCGCTGATGCTCGGCCCGCTCGCACCGGCCGAGCCGCGGCCCGACCCGGAGGAGCGCGTCGACGCGTTGCGCGACTTCGCCGACGACCTCGACTGCGACGACCTCGACGCCGACGGCGCGGTCGCCGCGAGCGCGTGCCGGCTGCGCGGTGCCCTCGCGGGCTGGCTCGCCGCGCTCGGCGACGGCCCGGCGCGCGACGCGGCGCTCGCGCGCTTCGAGACCCGGCTGCTCGCGCCGCTGCGCCACCGGCTCGAGGCGCTCGACGCCGCGCTCGACGCCGGACCGGTCGCGCCGGCGACGCTGCCGGCGTCGGTCGCCGACCAGTGGCGCTCCGACGACGGCACGTGGCGTGTCGAGATCGTGCCGGCCGGCGCGCTCGAGGGCGACGGCGACCTCGAGGCCTTCGTCGACGCGGTGCTCGCGCTGGCCCCCGATGCGACTGGCGTCGGCGTCAGCGTCGTCGAGGCCGAGCGCGTCGTCGTGCGCTCGCTGCGCGTCGCGTTCGCGATCGCCGCGCTCGCGATCGCCGCGATGCTCTACGCGCGCTGGCGAAACGCCGGCGACGTCGGGCGCGCGCTCGCGCCGCTCGCGCTCTCGGCTCTGTGGATCCTCGCGACGGCGACGGCGTTCGGGATGCCGCTGAACTTCGCGAACGTGATCGTGCTGCCGCTGATCCTCGGGATCGGCATCGACAGCGGCGTGCACATGGTCGACCGCGACCGCAGCAGCGCCGGGCGCACCGCGCTGCTGCGCTCGAGCACCGCGCAGGCGATCCTGCTGAGCGCGCTGACGACGCTCGCGAGCTTCGGCAGCCTCGCGTTCGCGCCGCACCCGGGCATGGCGAGCATGGGCCGGCTGCTCGTGCTCGGCGTGGCCTACACGCTGATCGCGAACCTCGTGGTGCTGCCGGCGCTGCTAGCGCTGCGCCGCGCCGACTCGAGACAGCGCAGCGGCGCGCGGCAGCTCGTCGGCGGGCTCGGTCACGTGCGGCCCGGCGCCGGCAGCCGCTGACGCGCGCGAGCGCCATCCCGGCTCTACCGCCGCGCGCGAGCGCCACAGCGCCTGCTCGACACAGCGGAACGCGCGGCGCGACGTCAGCAGGCCCAGGTGGTCGACGCGCGGGATCACGCGGTTGCGAGAGCACGGCCCGTCGAGCCGAGCGGCGGTCGGCGGCACGAGGCCGTCGTCGGCGCCGGCGATCGAGAGCCATGCGGTGCCGGCGGGCGGCTCGATCCGCCCGAGGGCCTCGAGGAAGTCCGAGCCCTCGCGCATCTGCTCGGCCGAGCGGCACCACCACGACAGCGCGGCCGGCCAGCGCGACACGAGCGGCACGCCGCGGTGCGGCGTGCCGAGCGTCGTGACGCTGCGCACGCGGCGGCCCTGGTCGAGACACTTCGACAGGTAGGTCGCGACGAGCCCGCCCATCGAGTAGCCGACGGCGTCGCAGCACGACACATTGCGCTCGTCGAGCAGGCGCTGCACGCGCAGCGCCGCGTCGCGGATGTCGCCGAGGCCGAGGCCGAGCGCGACGTCGAACGTCGGACGCCGCAGCGCCCGGCGCAGGTGGCGACCGAGCGGGCGCAACATCCGCGGCGTGCCGGCGAAGCCGTGCAGCAGCAGCACCGGATCGCCGCGCTCCTCCGACGCCGCCCCCGCGTCGTCCGCTCGCCAGCGCTCGGCCGCCATGCGGATCATCCAACGCGCGCTCTGGTCGATTCGTAACAACACCTTCGGGTGTCTCCAGGCCCCGGCGCCCGACGGCCGCGACTCGGAGGTCCAGGTCGATCGAGCGATGTCGGTCTACACACCGATACGACATAGCAATCGGCGTGCCAAAGAAGGGACGCGCGCGCTCGCGCCGACGGTCGGCGTTCGTACAAGTTGCCGGGACCCGCCGGGGGCGGCGCGCGGCGCCGTCCCCCGAGGCGAAGGCGGCTGCTTGGCACGCCGATTGCTCGATCTTCCGCGCGGAAACCTCCGGGGAGACGAGACCGTGGAAGAGCGACTGCGCCGACTGGTCCTGCTGCGCGCCGGGGCGACCGACGACCACGCGAGAGGGACGTGGATCGGGCGCGGCGACCCGCCGCTCTCGGAGGCCGGGCGCGCCGCGCTGCGCGAGCGCCGACGGCACTGGGAGTGGGCCGACGGAGTGCTGGCGAGC
>CAZQYK010000491.1:0-6925 GCA_964597285.1 uncultured Spirochaetales bacterium | reverse complement strand
GCGTTCCTCACGCTCGAGCGCCTCGAGGGCGGCCGCGTCGTGCGCCGCGTCGAGGGCGCACTGCGCTCGGGCGCGCCGCGCGCGCGCGGCGACGCGCTCGAGGTGCTCTCGAACCTCGGCGACCGCGAGGCCGCCCGCTGGCTGGTCGCGATGCACGAGCCCGGCGAGCTCGCCGACCGCATCGCCGCGCTCGGCGGCGAAGCGCCGAGCGACGTCGGCGCGTACCTCGAGCGCGCGGCGCTCGGCGGCTCGCGCTGGATCCGACTCGCGCTGGCGGCGCGCGGCGGCGCGATCGGCGACACTGGGCCGGGCGAGCAGACGCTGATGGACCGGATCCTCGCGCTCAAACGCGTGCCGCTGTTCGAGAACCTGAGCCTCGACCAGCTCGAGGCGGTGCAGCAGCGCGTGCGCGAGGCGAGCTACGTCGCCGACGAGGTGATCGTCCGCGAGGGCGACGCCGGCGGCGAGCTCTTCCTGCTGCTCGAAGGCCTCGCCGAGGCCTGGCTCGACTACGGCGGGCCGCGCGCGAAGCGGCTGTCCGCGATGCGGCCGGGCAGCTACTTCGGCGAGATGGCGATCCTCGACGGCGAGCCGCGCCGCGCGAGCGTCGTCGCGCGCGCGCCGTCGCGACTGCTCGTGCTCGACGGTGCGAGCCTCCAGGCGCTCGTACACCAGATGCCGGAGATCGCGTTCGAGCTGCTGCGGGTGCTGACCACGCGCGTGCGCGCCGCCGAGCGGAGGCTCGTCGAGCCCTAGCGGCCGCCCCGGGGCGGCCTGGGACCGGCCGAACGCCTTGCGTGCCCCCCGCAGCGGATGCATCCTGCGACACCGGGGGGTGGCGAAGCGCTTGATCACCATCGCGATGTCGAAGGTGATACGCAGCCCGAGGGCTCGGGTCTGGCGCGCGCTCGTGACGCCGGGCGAGCTGATCCGCTGGGACGAGCGGCGCGTCGCGCTCGAGGAGCCCGCGCCGGACTATCCGGCGCCGGGCCATCCGGCGCGCTGGCGCTGCGCGCTCGGCTCGGTCGTCGTGCCGCACAGCGAGGACCCACTCGAGGTCGTGCCGGCGCAGCGGCTGCGCTCCGCGGTGCGCCTCGGCTCGTTCCGCTTCGAGGAGACCTACACGCTGGCCGACGAGGGGCCGGACGGAACGCGGCTGTCGCTGCGGCTCGCGGCGAAGAACTCGGTGCCGCTGCTCGGCGGCGAGCTCGACCGCTTCGACGTGCGCCGCCTCGCGGCCGAGCGCGTCGACGAGACGCTGTCGTGGCTCGCGCGCTGGTGCGAGTCGAATCCGACCTGAGTGCGGCGCGAGATCCGTGATCGAGCGGGCTCGGAGGCCACTGTCCGACTCCGCGGCTTCGCCTCGCTCCGCGCGCGGCTTCGCCGCGCTTCACGTCAAATGTGCAGCGCCTCGGTCACCCAGCGCTCCGGCGACGCGAAGCGGCCGCGGTCGAGCGGCGACAGATCGATCGCGCCGTAGCGGCCGGTGTCGATGCGCTCGGCCATCGCGAGGCCGACCGCGTAGGACTGCATCACGCCGCGGCCGGTGAACGAGTGCGCCTCGAAGAGGTTCGCGAAGCCGGGCACCGGGCCGGCGATGCCGCTGCGGTCGGGCGTCACCGCGTAGAGGCCCGCCCAGCCGCGCACGTGGCCGCAGCGCTCGAAGCTGCTCGCCCGGTGTGCGAGGCGCGGCCAGACGTAGGTCTCGAAGAACTCCGGACCGTCGTAGTCGAAATCGAAGCCGGCGCCCTCGTCCGGGATCGAGTAGCCGGCGAGCACGTGCGGGCCCTCGGGATGGAAGTAGACGTCGCTGGCGTCGACGATCATGCCGAGCGAGTCGAGGTCGACGCCGGGCGCAAGGTCGCTCGCGTGGACGTCGACGAGGCAGATCTGGCGCCGCACCGGTTCGGTGACGTCGCCGACGCCGACCTTCGCCGAGAAGACCGGCGACCAAGCGCCGAGGCAGTTGACGACGAGCTCGCACTCGATCCGCGACTCGCGCCGCTGCGCGTCGCCCGGCACGCGGTGGGTGACGAGGATCTCGCGCAGCCGGTCGGCGTCCTCGAGCGGACCCCGGCGCTCGACCTCGACGACGTGCGCCGCCGCGACGCGGCGCAGGCTGCCGCCGGCGCCGGCGACGCGCCGCGTCTCGACGCCGACCGCGTAGTGGCGGTTCAGGAAGCGGACGCCCGCGCGCTCGGCTTCGGCGCGGAACCACGCGCGCACCGCGTTCGGGTTCACGAGCCCGTCGCGCGGTGAGAAGGTGGCGCCGATCAGCTCGTCGAGCGCTCGGTCGAGCAGCGGGAAGCGCTCGGCGACGTCGCCCGGCGCGAGTGCCTCGACGCCGAGACCGCGCTCGTTCTGGAGCGCGCGCTTCTCGAGCGCCTGGGCGTGCAGGTCGGCGTCGTCGTAGAGCCACAGATAGCCGCGCGGGCGGAAGCCGAACTCCTGCGCGTGCTCGGCGAAGAAGTCGAGCGTCAGCCGGCAGGTCTCGATGTTGACCGGCTGCCACCAGGTCGCGCGCGCGCCGCCGGCGTTGAGCTCCGACGACGCGTAGACGCCGGCGAGGTCGAGGTCGACGACGGCGACGTCGCGCGCCCCGCGGCGCGCGAGCGCCCACGCGAGGCTCGTGCCCACGATCCCGCCCCCGACGATCAGGATCTCGGCCCGTTGCGACACGTCAACGTCCCGGTCCGCGGCGCTGGCCGCGAGTCTTCCCGCGCTTCGATGTCACCGTTCGACTCCGCTCGGCTGCGCCTCGCTGCGCGCCGGCTGCGCCGGCTTGCACTTCAGCCGTCCCGGTCCTTCCAGAACGCGCCCCAGGTCGGCCAAGCGTCGGGCAGCGTTCCGCGGCCGGCGTGGCGCTCGGGCCAGTTCGCCGGCGGCTGCGCGAGCGGGCGCTCGGCGGCCTCGACGCCCCACCACAGCCGGTGCACTCGGCGCACGAAGAGCCAGACGCCGTCGCGACACTCGTAGGTGTCGTCGTAGTGGATCGCCTGCTCGATCCAGCACTCGCCGTCCTGGATCTGGCCGCGGCAGTAGACGCCACCGCGCGCGTGTGTCGGGTCGTCGAAGTCGATCAGGTGGTTGCCGACGAAGAGGATCGACACGCCGATCGTGCGCAGCGACTCGTCCCAGAACGCGCGCAGCGCGTCGCGCCCCGACGCGTCGCTTCCGACGCGCACGTCGGGGACGAAGAGCGACACGAGCGCGTCGAGGTCGCGCGCGTCGATCGCGCGGGCGTAGCGGTACGCGAGCTGCCGGATCTCGTCGCGGGCGACGGTGCGCTCGAGCGCCGTCAGGCCGTCCTCGCCCCGGGGCTGGGTCACCGCCGGAGTCTACCGAAGGCGCGCGGTGCTACCGTCGGGTCGACTCGGGGGAAGGATGCGCCGAACGCGCCGGGGGGGCTGCTGCGGGATCCGGATGCGGGCGGTCGCCGCGGCGTGCGCGGCGGCGGCGCTCGCGGCCGGCTGCGCGTCGACGCAGCGCGTGCGCATCGAGTGCGTGCCGGAGCAGGTCTCCGTGTACGTCGACGGACGGCTGCTCGAGGGGCCGGTCGACGCGGTCGTGCTGCGCACCGACGAGCCGCACAAGATCTACGTCAAGGGCCCGGGCTACGAGCCGCGCCTCGTCGTGCTCGAGCCGGTGACCGACGCCGACGGCCGCCGACGCCTCGACGCCGACCACGTCTGCGTCGAGCCGGTCCTCGTCGGCCAGGACCGCGCACTCGAGCTCGAGGTGGACCGGGAGGCAGAGTCCGGTCCGCGCTGACTGGCCACGCTGGGACCGCGCACTCGAGCTCGAGGTGGACCGGGAGGCAGAGTCCGGTCCGCGCTGATCGGCTACGCTGCCGGCGCGTCGCCCGGAGGTCTCCCCATGACCCTCACCCTGCTCGGGGGCAGCGTGTCCCCGTTCGTCCGCAAGGTCCGCATCGTCCTGGCCGAGAAGGGCCTCGACTACGAGCACGAACAGGTGAACCCGTTCGCGCCGCCCGAGGGCTGGCGCGACGTCAGCCCGCTCGGAAGGATCCCGGCCTTCCGCGACGGCGAGCGCGTGATCAACGACTCGTCGGTGATCTGCGCCTACCTCGAGCGGCGCTTCCCGGAGCCGAGCCTCTACCCCGCCGACGACTACGCCTACGCGCGCGCGCTGTGGATCGAGGAGTTCGCCGACGGCGGCATGGTTCCGGTCGCCGGGCCGAAGGTCTTCTTCCCGCTCGTGCTGAAGCCGCTATTCGGCGGCAAGGACGAGCCGGACCCGGCCGACCTCGCGGTCGCCGAGAAGGTCGTCGCCGAGGATCTGCCGCCGCTGTGGGATTACCTCGAGCGCGAGCTCGGCGACGCCGAGCACTTCGTCGGCGGGCGGCTGTCGATCGCCGACGTCGCCGTCGCGAGCCCCTTCGTCAACCTGCGCCACGCCGGCGTCGCGCCCGAGCGCAAGCGCTGGCCGCGACTGCGCGCGTTCCTCGACCGCATGCACGGGCGCCCGTCGTTCAAGCAGGCGATCGAGCAGGAGACCCCGATCTTCGGCAAGCGCGCGGCGCTGATCGCGGACTGACTCCGGGACGAGCAGCGCGTCAGCCGGCGCGCTGCTTCTCGGCCGCCGCCGCGTCGCCGTCGCCGGCCGCGACGCGCGGCAGGTCGATCACGAAGGTCGTGCCCTCGCCGGGCGCCGTCTCGACCGCGACGTGCCCGCCGTGGCGCTCGATGATCCCGTGCGACAGCGAGAGCCCGAGGCCGGTGCCCTCGCCGACCGGCTTCGTCGTGAAGAAGGGGTCGAAGATCCGGCTCTTCACCTCGTCCTGGATGCCGGGACCGTCGTCGGCGAACTCGAGCCGCACGCCGCCGGGCCGCGGCCGCGTGCGGATCGTGATCTTGCCTCGGTCGCCCATCGCGTCGCAGGCGTTCATCAGCAGGTTCAGGAAGACCTGGTTCAGCTGGCCGGCGTAGCAGCGCACGCGCGGCAGGTCGCCGTAGTCGCGCTCGACCTCGACGCCGTTCTTGAAGCGCGGCTCCATCAGCCCGAGCGTGCGCTCGATCTCCTCGTGCAGGTCGGCGTCCTGGAGCTCGGCGTGGTCCATGCGCGAGAAGGTGCGCAGGTCGGCCACGATCTTCTTCACGCGCTCGGTGCCCTCGCGGCTGCGCGCGAGCAGCTTCGCGATCGCCTCGCGCGCGCGCTCGGGGTCCTCGCCGTCGCGCTGCGCGTCGCCGAGCTTGCGGATGTACTCGTCGAGCAGCTGCAGGTTCGCGTGCACGAAGCCGATCGGGTTGTTCAGCTCGTGTGCGACGCCGGCGACGAGCTGGCCGAGGCTCTTCATCTTCTCGGCCTGCACGAGCTGGGCCTGCGTGTCGCGCAGCTCGGCGGTGCGCTCCTCGACGCGCGCCTCGAGCGTCTCGTTCAGCTTCGCGATCTCGTCGAAGGCCTTCGCGTTCTCGATCGCGATCGAGCTCTGGTTCGCGAGCGTGCGCAGCAGCGTGCGGTCGTCGCCGGCGAGCCGGTCGCCTGAGATCTTGCGCGCCACCGCGATCACGCCGAGCAGGTCGACGCCGTACAGGATCGGCACCAGCAGCTCGACCTCGAGCGTGTCGAACACGTCGCGGCAGGCCTCGCGGCTCAGGATGTCGGACTCGTCGTCGAAGTCCGCGCGCGACAGGTCCTCGCGCCGCATCCACAGGTTCTTCCACAGCGCGTGGTCGGAGCCGATCTCGATCGCGAGCATCTCCTCCTCCCACTCGCCGCGGTGGGCGACCGGGCGGAGCACGCGCCCCTCGTCGTCGACCATCATCACCATCGCCCGCTCGACGCCCATCGTCTCGGTCAGTGCGAGCAGGATCCGGTCGGCGATCTCCGACAGCGAGAGCATCGACACCATCGCCTCGGAGATCTCGCGCACCGCCTCGCGGTAGGTACCGCGGTCGCGGTCGAAGAAGCGGTCGACGAGGCTCTGCAGCCGGTTGCGCAGCGGGTTGAACGCGAGGATCGCGAAGAACAGGAAGGTCACCTGGAACCAGCGGAAGCTGATGTTCAGCCGCGAGACGGCGGCGTCGGCGAAGGTGATCAGGAACGCGAAGACGCCGGTGATCGCTAGCGTCGCAGCGCCGTAGGCCGCCGACGATCGCGCGACGCTGCGCACCTCGAAGAGGTCGCGGCGCACGATGCCGTAGCCGACCGCGACCGGGAACAGGAAGGTCCACAGCAGCGCCAGGTAGTAGGGCGTCCCGGTCTGGAACAGCCACCCGGCGGCGTAGATCAGCAGGATCGGGCCGAAGCTCAGCAGCGCGGCCCAGAACATCAGGTCGGCGCGGTCGCGCAGCGGCCCGTTGCCGTGGCGGTGGCGCTCGACGCCGACGATCACGAGCGACGCCACCGTCATCCCCTGCGTGAATCCGAACGAGAGAGGCACGCTCCAGCCGACCGCGACGCCGAGCGACTGCTCGAAGAGCGAGTACGCCACGAGCCCGAACGCGATCGCGTAGGGCACGAGCTGGATGCGCCGGTGCCGCACGACCCAGCCGGGCTCGATCGGATAGGTCGTGAACAGGTGGAAGGTCGTCGCGCCGATCAGCGGCGCGTTGATCAGCAGGCGCGGCCAGCCCCACGGAATCAGGTTCGTCTGCATCGTGGTGGCGAGCTGCGTCGCCATCGCGCTGCAGAAGAGCACGAGCGTCCACGCCTCGGTGCGGTCGGGCTTGAGCCACCACGCGCCGCCGCCGGTGACGACGTAGAGCCCCGCGACGAGCACGAGCAGCGCGTGCAGCGCGACGATCTTCGGCGTCTGCGTCCATGCCACCGGCTCGGGCGCGAGCGTCACGTCGACACGGCGTCCGTCGCCCTTCTCGAGCACGTAGCTGTTCGGCCGGCCGGGCTCGAGCGCGTCCGGCCCGGCGCGCAGCACCTCGTGGAAGGGACGGCCGTTCATCACGAC
>CAZQYK010000490.1:0-7236 GCA_964597285.1 uncultured Spirochaetales bacterium | reverse complement strand
CGCCGCGCAGCGCGTTCACCTTCGCGATGCCGCTCTCGTGGTGGTGCGGCAGCGTCGTCAGCGCGACGACCGGCGCGGGAAGATCGGCGAGCGCCTGGGTCAGCTCGGCGAGGCACGAGCCGGTGCCGCCGCCGAGCCCGGCGACGACGAAGACCGCGTCGGCGCCTTCGGCCTGCGCGGCGACGGCCTCGCGGATGCGCGCGGCGTTCTGGCGGATGCACTCGCGGCCGTAATCGAGGTCGCTGCCGGCGCCGTCGGCGTCGTCGAGGCCGACGTAGATGCGCTGCGCGTCGGGCAGCGCGAGGCGGCCGTGCCCGAGCGACGAGAGGTCGGTGCGGGCGGTGTTGAACGCGAGGGCGGGGTAGCCGCGGCGGTGGAACTCGGCGGCGATGTTCCCGCCGGCCTGACCGAGGCCGACGGCGACGATCTCGAGCGAGCGACCGGACGTTGTCACGGGGGGTCTCCTTGTTGCCGCGGGGGTGCGCGGCGGACTCTCGAACTCTCGGATTCTCTAGTGGGTCACCTGTCGGCCCGCCCCGGTTTCCGGGGCCGGCGCGAGCAGCAGCTCGGCGGCGATCGCGTGCAGCCGCCCGGGATTGCCGCTCGAGCGCGCGTGGAGCTGCTCGAGCGCGGCCTCGAAGCGCGCGCGGCTGCGCGCGTCGGCGCGGGCGCGATCGAGGCGGGCGCGCACGTAGCGCGCGGTCTCGGCTGGCTGCATGCTGCCCTCGAGCTCGACGTCGAGCGCGTCGACGCCGCCGCGCTCGAGCTCGGCGATCCGGAAGTCGCCGCTGCGGACGAAGAGCAGTCGGAGATGGCCTTCGAGCTCGCCGCGAAGCGCCAGCAGCATGCGCAGCGTCTCGGGCGGCAGGCAGCCGGCGTCGTCGATCGTCAGCAGCAGCGGCGGGAAGCCCGAGGCGGCGTCTCGCGCGATCCGGGCGGCGAGCGCGCGCTCGGGGTCGTCGGCGGGGCGCTCGTTGAGCGCCGCGAGCGCCCAGTGGCAGAACTCGCTCGGCGAGAGCTTCGGATACGGCGCGTAGACGACGTGGAAGTCGCCGTCGAGCCGCTCGGCCAGCACGTGGACGAGCAGCGTCTTGCCAGCGCCGGCCGGGCCGCCGAGCACGACCGCCGGCACGCCGGAGCGCAGTGCCATCTCGAGGCGCACGAGGACGGCCTCGGTGGCCGTCCGCGGCACGTACGCCTCGGGGTCCGCGGTGGTCGGGAACGGATCGCGGACGTGGATCGGGCTGCGCGACGTCATGGGGGATCTCTCGAGAAGGGGCCGGCGATCAGCGGTTAGTGGCATTCGACCGCACTTAGTGATCCGATGGGAAGCCCTCTCTTTTCCCCCTCGGGGATTCTGCGGAGCGGTCGTCGCGGTGCTTGCGCTGGCTTCCTGCCGACCGGTACGGTGGCTTCGCCCCTTCGGGAGGGCGGGAGGGACGCGTTGGCCGAGCCGTCGATCAAGGGAACCGCGTTCGACTCCGTGCTCCAGGACGTGCGCGCGCTGCTCGAGCGCAGGCGCCTGACCCGCGCCGCGCTCGCGAAGCGCCTGCGCCCTGAGCACGCGGCGCTGCTCGACGAGAAGGTCTCGCCGGCGGGCTGGTACCCGATCGGCTGCTACGCGGCGCTGCTCGAGGTGCTGTGCGAGATCGAGGGCGCCGGGCGCCCGAAGGACTACCTGTTTCGCCGCGGCGCGCTGACGGCCGAGCGCCTGCACGCGGCCGGCATCTACCCGCAGCTCGACGCGTCCGGCGAGAAGCTCGGCGTGCGCGTGCTGCCGATCGTCGTCAGCATGGCCGGGTCGATCTACAACTTCACGCGCTGGAGCAGCGAGGTCGACCCGTCGAACACGGCGTTCCGCATCGTCGTCGACGAGGCCGCCGACTACCCCGACGTCGCGCGCTTCGCGGCCGAGGGCTTCCTGCACTGCACGACCGAGCGCATCGTCGGATGTCGGGCGGAGGTCGCGAGCGAGCGACCGACGCCGGACCGCGTCGTGTTCCAGGCGAAGATCGAGCACCCGTGGCCGCCGCGGCCCGCCGCCGCGTGAGCGCCCTGTCGGACTCTCCCGCGCTCGACTAGCGCCGTGCGAGCTGGCGCTCGCGCATCGTGCGGTGCAGCTGGACCGCCTGGCGCGCGATCTCCTGCGGCATCCGCGACTCGACGAGCGCGCTCGGCAGCGAGCCGCCGAGCTCGACGTGGGCCTCGTAGACCGCGAGCGAGCCGCCGTCGGCGCGCGCGACGACGGTCCACGACCCTTCGGAGCTCGGCATGCGCACGACGCCCTCGCCCGGCGGCGGGCCCTCGGGCAGCGCGCGCCAGCGCATCTGCGGCGCGCCGGTCTCGGGGTCGCGACCGATCTCGGTGTGCATCACCGCGTCGCGGTCCGAAACCAGCGGCAGCCGGATCGTGTCGTGGCTGATCATCACCGCGCCCTCGCGGCGCAGCACGACGCGCTCGAATCCGTCGGGGTAGGTGGTGGGGTCGAGCAGGTTGTGCTCGAGCGCCGCCATCACGTCGTCGGGTGTGGCGTCGGGCACCACGACCTCCAGGCGGAATTCGGAGTAGCTCGATCCGGCGCGCGGGCGCGCGTAGAGCGAGTAGCTCTGCTGCTGGCTGCGCTGCACGAGCTCCCAGCCACCCGCCGCGGCTCCGCTCGCATGCGCGGACGGAGCGGCCGCACCGAGCAGCAGCGCCGCCACCACACCGGCACCGACCCGACGCAGCATCATCGCCCACCCTCCGCGTCCACCGCTCGCGCGGGCGCGATCGACTCGCACAGGAAGTCCGCCGCTTCGCGCATGCGCTCCGCGAAGGGATAGTCGGAGTCGTTCAGCCAGTGCGTGATCGTCCCGTAGAAGACGGCGATCAGCATCTCGGCGAGGAACTCCGCGTCGCGATCGCCGCGCACGTCGCCCATCTCCTGGCCGTCGCGCATGAACTCGGCGAGCGCGTCGCGCACGTCGGCGAGCAGGCGGCCCGAGCCCTCGGGCTTGCGCATCAGCGCGCGCAGCAGGTCGCGCGTCAGCAGCTGCGTGTTCTCGATCAGGCGCGTCGCGCGCTGCGCCATGTCGCCGATCCGCGCGCGCGTCGACGCGTCGCGCTTGCGCTGCTCCTCGACGAGCAGCCGCACGACGCCGAGCACCGCCGACGTCATCTGCTGGATCAGATCGTCCTTGCTCGGGAAGTAGTTGAAGAAGGTCGCCTGCGAGACGTCGGCCGCCTCGGCGATCTGGTCGACCGTGGTCGCGTCGAAGCCCTGGCGCAGGAACAGGCGGCCGGCCTCTTCGTAGAGGCGCTGGCGCAGCTCGCGCTTCTTGCGCTCGCGGCGCCCCTCGACCGCCCCGGCCTCCGGCGCGTCGCCGCCGTCGGGGCCCGGCAAGGCGCCGACGAGGGAGACAAGCGCCTGGATCGTCTGATCTTTTTTCATGAGCCCGCCCTTAACGTAGAGTGGACTCTAATATTTTAGTTGCGACGACGCAAGGGCTTCCGCGCGCGGCGGCGGCGCGCGAGCGCCGCGAGCGCGAGGCCGCCGGCCGCGAGGCCGGCCGCCGCGCCCGGCTCGGGCAGCTCGACGACCGCGACGCGCTCCGGCCCGACCGTCGCGCGGCACACGAGGTGCTCCTTCAGCAGCTGCTGCGGGCTCCCGGCGGTGGCTTCGATGCGCGACACGTCCACGTTCGTGCACGCCACGTCGTGGTTGGTGTCACACAGCGAGCCGTCGGGCAGCGGCGCCTCCTCGTTCAGGTGGTCGCGCAGCAGGTCGGCGTCGGCGGCGTCGACGTCGCCGTCGCCGTCGACGTCGCCGCACTCGCAGGCGTCGCCCCACGCGTCGGCGTCGGCGTTCTCCTGACCCGGATTCGCGACCCACGGGCAGTTGTCGGACGCGGCCGGAACGCCGTCGCCGGCGGCGTCCGGGTCCTGCGCGTCGAGACGGAACTCGACGACCTGCTGGAAGGTCGGCCGGTTCACCCAGTGCATGTCCGGCACCTGTGCGGTGCCGGCGATCGCGAACTGGACGCGGTCGCCGTCGTCGTCGGCCTGCCAGCCGGCGGGGTCGGGGCCGAACTCGTCGATCAGGCTCTGCACCGCCGCGTCGAGGCTCGCCGACACCGCGGCGCGACAGTCGGCGAGCACGCCGTCGCCGCAGTAGACGCGCGAGAAGGGCGCCACCGGCGCGCCGCCGAGCGCGCCGCGCAGGTCCTTGTGCACGATCCCGTACCAGCCCGAGATGAAGGCCGAGCCGACGGGCCCCGGGGCGTCGTGGCGGCCGAGCGGCATCGCGCCGCGCGCGCTCGGGCCGAGCGTGTCGAACACGGCGTCGCCGAGCGCGACCCACCAGCGGTCCATCAGCGCGACCGCTGCCGCGTGGTCGTACGCGCCATCGCCGTCGAGGTCGCGCCGCTGCGCGCCGGCCGCGTGCCACGCGTTCAGCAGCGACAGGCCGAGCGCGGCGTTGCCGGTCGGCGCCGGCAGCAGCTGCGCGAGCAGCGGCACCAGCTTGTCGCCGCGCAGGTCGACCGTGCCGGCGTCCTCCATCGCCTGCACGAGCTCGGTGAGCGTCATCGACGCGTCGGCGAGGACGCGGTCGTCGAGCGGGAGGCTGCGGTGCAGCGGGCCGTACGAGAGGTTCGCGTCGGCGGCATTCCACTGGGGCGCCTGCGCGTTGTTCCACGACGTGAGGTAGCCCTGCGCCGGGTTCAGGTCCTTCGGGATCCGAGCGAAGGGCAGGCGGTCGCTCTTCCACGACAGGTGGTTCGGCGTCGACAGCGGGAAGCCGGGGTTGCTCCAGCCCTGCCAGTCCCACGCGCCGTCGGCGAGGTAGGGCAGGTCGAAGTCGACGCTGCGGCCCTGCGCGTCGCTCGGGCGGATCGGGTAGTGGCCGGAAACCTCGTACGCGATGTCGTCGCGGTCGACGTAGAACCAGTTGAAGGTGAAGTTCAGCCCGGCCATCGCCTGCTGGAAGTCGCCGGCGTCCTGGACGAGGTCGGGGCTGTTCAGCTTGATGAACGGCGTCGCGCTGTCGACCTCGTGGAAGAAGGTCGAACGCTGCCGGACGTACGCGACCGGCTCGCCGTTCACGGTCCCGAAGGACTGCACGATGCCGTGCACCGTGCGTAGCACCTCGGCGGTGACGAGGTACTCGCCGAGGCCCGGCACGGTCTCGGCGACCGAGAAGAGCGGATCGTCCTCGAGGTCGGGCAGCGGCGGCGGCAGCTGCGACGGCTCGGGCAGCGGCGGCGGCCCCGACGGCAGTCCGCCCGGGCCCGGCTTCGCGACCCAGACGTCCTGGCGCACGTACATCGGCAGACACTGGCCGTCGTACCGGTAGTGCCGCGACTCGAACGACGGCGGGACGATCCCGCCCGGCTCGCACAGCCGCGCGGCGACGACGTCGACGAGGTCGGAGCCTGCGCTCGTCGCGCTCCACGCGAAGTCGCGCCCGCGCCCGAGCAGCACGAGCAGGCTGATGCCGGGGAACGCGGCGCCGCGCGCGTCGATCGTCGGCCCGGTGCCGTCGGCCGGCGCGTGGACCTCGAGCTCCATCAGGATCTGCGGCATGAAGTAGCCGGTCTGGGGGCCGAAGACCGCGAGCGGGAAGCCCGTCTCGGAGCGCTCGGCGCCGACGAGCAGCGCGTTCGACGCGCGCGAGTCCAGCCGCAGCGGAATCGGCCCGTGCGGGCCGTCGACGCCGTTTCCGGCGATCGGCGTCGCGCCGCGCACCGCGACATCGAGCGTCTCCGGGTCGGGGCACGCGACCGCCGCCGGGTCGACCGGGCCCTGCACCAGATACGGGAACGGGTCGCTCGTCGTGCTCGGCTTCTCCGGGTCGTCGTCCTGGTTGAAGTCCTCGAACACCTGGCGCGCGACCGCCGGGTCGCCGTAGCGCGCCTCGAGCTCCGCGAGGAAGCGGCAGTTGCCGAGCTCGCCGCCGCCGCCGACGCCGAAGGTGGCGCCGATCAGGCTCGCGACGGCGACCGTGTCGGTGACGCTCCACGGCGTCGGAGCCTGCTGGAGCGTGAAGTACTCGGCCGGTAGCAGCGCCGGGTTCAGCAGCGCGTCGGTCAGGTACTGGTTGACGCCGTCGGCGAAGTCCTCGAACCCCTGCTGCGTGATCGGGCCGAAGACCGGGTCCTCCTCGTCGAGGTGGTCGACCATCGACTGCAGCTCGGCCTCGTCGTAGCCCGCCGAGCGGTAGATGTCGCGGTCCATCGCGAGGTTGCCGGGGCTCGGCCCGAGGAACTCGGACATGCGGCCGCGGCCGACGTGCCGCAGCACGTCCATCAGGAACAGCCGGTCCTCGGCCGAGACGTAGCCGGCCGCGAACACCGCGTCGCTGCGGTTGTCGGCGAAGATGCGCGGCACGCCGTGCGCGGCGTCGCGGATCACGACGACGCCGGCGCGCCCGCCCGGCGAGTACTGGCGCGCGATCTCGTGCGGCGGCACGCCGAAGGTCGCGTCCTTGAAGTAGTCGCGCAGCTCGTCCGGAGTCAGCGTCGGCGCGGCCTGGATCAGGCCGTCGTACATCAACAGCTGCTCGATCGTGTTCGGCGGGTAGTCGCCGGGGTCGCGCGAGCAGGCCTGGGGGTCGGTGGTCGGCGTGCAGACCGCCGCCATCTGCGCCTCCTCGGCCGCGTTGAACACGCCCTTCTGGCCGGGCGGGAGCACGTTCAGCACGTCGCCGGTACCGCCGTAGTCGTTCGTCGCGAAGGGCTCGGCCGCGGCCTGCGCCGACGCGCGACCGCCGGCGAATGCGAGCACCGCGAGGCAGCAGGCGACGCGCGCCGCGATCGACCTCATCGCTCTCCTCCTCTCCGCCGGCGCAGCGCGGCGATCGCGGCCAGTCCGAGCGACGCGAGCGCGAGCGTGCCCGGCTCGGGGACGACGACGATCTGCGCGAGCAGCTCACCGCTCGCGTTGCCGACGGGATAGATCGCGCCGGCGCCGCCGTTGCAGGTCGTGCACGCGATCTCGGCCGACAGGAAGCGCAGCTCGGCGGTGCCGACGCCGGCCGCGCGCAGCGGGATCGTCGCGAGGTCGATCGCGACGATGGTCGGCCCGTCGAAGCTCGCGGGCAGGCTGTTGAGCAGCCCGCGCAGCGTCGTGCCGTCGGCCAGCAGGTGGAGCGTGCCGTTGATGCCGGCGATCGGGTTGCCGGGCACCGGCCCGACCGCGAGGCCGATCAGCGCCGCGTTCGTGAGCTCGAGGTCGAAGCCAAAGCTGTCGACGCCGACC
>CAZQYK010000489.1:0-5361 GCA_964597285.1 uncultured Spirochaetales bacterium | reverse complement strand
CGCCGGTCTTCAGCTCGAAGGGAAGCGAGAGTGACGCGCGGAAGGTCCGCTCGGCGTCCGCGACCTCGAGGGCGTCGCCGAAGGCCGCCTCGCGCGCCATCGCGCCGCCGGGGGCGCCCGACGGCGCCGACGCGCACGCGCCGCCGAGCAGCGCCAGCGCCGCGGCGGCTCCGATTCCGGATCTGGTCGTCGCGTCCACCCCGCGCCTCCCCGGCGTTGGAGGGGTGGGGGAACGTACACCAGACGCGCGCGCGGACTGGACCGATCAGCGGCGGCGTGCGCCGAGCGCGGCGAGCCCGAGCAGCAGCAGCGCGCTCGTCGCCGGTTCCGGCACCGGAGCGCCGACGGGGCCCGAGCGCACCGGCGGATGCGCGCCGCCGAAGGGCGGCGCGAGCCCGATCACGACCTCGGCCCGAGGCGGCAGCCCGACGACGCTCGTCAGGTCCGGAATGCCGGGGACGACTTCCGGGATCGGCAGCGGATCGGACCGGCCTCCGGCGGGCGTCGACGGCAGGTCGACCGGCGGTGCGCCGCGCGGCGGATCCGGAAGGGACAGCTCGAGCGGCGGCGCGGCGACCGGCGGCGCGCTGGGCGGCGCGGCGATCTCGACCGGGCCGAGCGGCACCTCGGGCCGGGCCGGCGTGTCGAGCGGCGGGCCGAGACCCGCGGCGAGCGAGGCAGAGGGAGCGAGCAGGCACAGCAGCAGCAGGGATCGCGGGCGCAAGGGAACCTCCGGCAATGCGGTTGCGTTGCGTTGGAGTGGTGCGCCGTCCGCTCCCGTGGCACGGGTCGGGCACTTTTCGTGGCCTGGATCACACGCGCAGCCGATCGGCAACGGCGCGCCGCAACGTCCCGTCCGCACGCGCGCGAACGCGCTTCGCTGCGCGCTCGTTGCGGTGACATCGGTCACGTTCTCGGACGGCGCCGCTTCCGATCCGATCCCCCGCAACGCGCTGGAGCCCGACGGGGGGTGGGCGTCCGCCGATTTCGGAGGTTTCCCCCCGTGCGCAATCCGACGCTCGCCTCGCTTCCGCTCGCGGCGCTGCTGGCCTCGCCCGCCGCCGCCGAATCGATCTCGTTCGACGAGGTCCCCGCCCACAACACGAACCGCATGGCGGTGTCGGAGGAGTACGCGCACCTCGGCGTGCACTTCGTCGCCGGCGACGACGGCGCGATCTGGAACGGCATGAGCCAGGGCGACCCGGGCGGCTGGGAGCTCGAGGGCACCAACGGCCCGGCATTCCTCGGCTTCAACGGGCGCAGCTACGGGCTGACCGTCCAGTTCGACGTGCCGGTGCCGGCGTTCCGCATCGACGTGTCGGCGTCGAGCGGCGCGGACCCCGGCACCGTGTTCACGCTCGAGGGCTACCGCGGCGGCGCGATGGTCGAGAGCGCGAGCGTCGTGCTCGGCGGGCCGAACGAGTGGGTGACCGCGTCGCTCGCCGAGGAGGTCGACGAGGTGGTCTGGTACGGCCAGACGCAGGGCTTCCGACCCTACGGCGCCGACAATCTCTCGTGGGGACTCGAGGCGCCGGCGTGGCTCGACATCGCGATCGACGTGATGCCGGGCAATCCGCGCAACCCGCTGAACCCGGGCAAGAACGGCGTCGTCGAGGTCGCGCTGCTCGGGTCCGACGCGCTCGACGTCGCCGACGTCGACCCGGCGCTGCTGCGGCTCGGGGTCGGCGCCGGCGCGGCCGCCGAGCTGCGCTCGCTGCGCACCGACGACGTGAACGGCGACGGCCACGACGACCTCGTCGCGCACTACCGGGTGCCCGACACCGGCGTCGCGTACGGCGACACCTCGCTGTGCCTCACCGGCTTCACGCACGGGGGCGTCGAGCTCGTCGGCTGCGACGCGATCCGCACCGTTCCTCGCTAGCAAGCGCCGAAGGCGCGCGCAGCGAGGCGCCCCCGCGGCCGGGCGCTACGCTCCGGCCGCGGGGGGCTCCTCGACGGCAAGGTCGGGCTCGTGACCGGCGCGGCGCAGGGTCTCGGCCGCGCGACGGCCGAGCTCGCCGCGCGCGAGGGCTCGCGCGTCGTGCTCTGCGACGTGCAGGTCGAAGCCGGGGAGGCGGCGGCGGCCGCGATCCGCGACGCCGGCGGCGACGCGCTCTTCGTGCGCGCCGACGTGTCGGTCGCCGGCGAGGTCGAGGCGCTCGTCGCCCGCGCGCTCGAGGCCTTCGGGCGGCTCGACTGGGCGTCGAACAACGCCGTCGGCGGCGCCGGCGGCTTCGGGCCACTGCACGAGATGGACGACCGCACCTGGCAGCGCACGCTCGACGTGACCCTCTCGGGCGTCTTCCACGCGATGAAGCACGAGATCCGCGCGATGCTCGCCGGCGGCGGCGGCTCGATCGTCAACATCACGACCGCGGGCGTCGTCAAGGGCGAGGCGATGCTCGCCGCCTACGTCGCCGCGAAGGGCGGCGTCGACGCGTTGACGCGCGCCGGCGCGAGCGAGTACGCGCGCCACGGCATCCGCGTCAACAGCGTCGCACCGGGCGGCTTCGAGACGCCGGCGATGCGGCGCTACTTCGAGCGCTTCCCCGACTTCGAGCAGAAGACGGTCGCGACCAACGCGCTGCGCCGGCTCGGCGCGCCGCGCGAGGTGGCCGAGGCGGTCGTCTGGCTCGCGTCGGAGCGCGCGAGCTTCGTCACCGGCGCGAGCGTCGCCTGCGACGGTGGCGTCGTCGTCAACTCCCACCTGCTGTAGCGGCGCGGCGCCGGCCACAGAAGGACGCGGCGGCGAGCGCGCCGGCCTCGAGCGCCGCCAACGGCGCGCGCAGACCCGGCAGCGCCGGCGGCGCGAACGGGCCGCTCACCTCGAAGGTGACGCCCGGATTGCGCTGCGAGCTGAAGTAGAGCCGCGAGCCGTCGGGCGAGAACGCCGGGCCGGTGATCTCGGTGCCGCCGACCCCGACGAGGCGCGCGACCGGCTCGACCGCGCCGCCGGCCGTCAGCGCGACGACCTCGAGGTTGCCGACGTCCTCGGCGACGTAGACGTCGCCGCAGGGCGACACCGTGACGTTGTCGACGCCGGAGAGCTCGGGGTCCGGCGAGGTCGCGAGGTCGTAGAGGATCTCGAGCGTGTCGGCCGCGGGGTCGAGGCGCCAGACCCGGTTGTCGCCCTTGGTCGTGAAGACCACGGCCCCGCCGTGGGCCCAGCAGCCCTCGCCGCCGTTGAACGCGGTCGACGCCGGCGCCTGGTGGCGCGTCGCGGTGCCGCCGGCGCCCGGGTTCGGCGTCGGCACCGCGTGCCACGCGAGCGGGCGCACCTGGCCGGGCGCGATCGGCCCCTGCAGCGCCGAGTCGAGCACCTGCGCCGCCTCGAGCGCGCCGGCCGCGAGGCTCGGGTACGCGAGCGGCGTGAAGCGGTAGAGCCGCCCGTCGGAGCGGTCCTCGGTCAGGTAGACGCGCCCGGCGACCGGGTCGACCGCAGCGGCCTCGTGGTCGAACCAGCCGAGCGCCGGCCGCGCGACGCCCTGCGATCCCGGCGCGAGCGGATCGCACTCGTACACCTCGCCGTCGCTCACCTCCTCGCACGAGAGCCACGTGCCCCACGGCGTCGGGCCGCCGGCGCAGTTGCGCGACGTGCCGGAGAGGATCGAGTACGCGCCGACGACGGAGCCGTCGGCGGCGAACGCGAGCGCGCCGGCGCCGCCGCTGCCGCCGCCGAGCTCGCTGTTCGAGACGTAGACCCAGCCGCCGCCCGGGGTCGCGAAGGTCGCGCCGCCGTCGGGCGCGGCGTGCCAGACGTGCGCCGTGCCGGAGACGAGCTGGCCGCTCGTCGCGACGACGCGCGACTGGAAGCCCGCCGGCAGCCGCAGGCCGTTCGCGTCGGCCGGCCCGAGCGCTCCGAAGCCGGCGCACGACGCCTGCGCGCGGCCGCCGACGAGCGCGCCGGCGGCGGCGCCGAGGCCGAGCGCACCGCTCGCGCGGAGGAACGCGCGTCGCGAGAGCGTGGGCAGCGGCGGCGCGCTCGACGGCACGGCGCCAGACTACCCGAAACTCACTCGGCGTAGCCGAGCTCTCGCAGCCGCTCGCGCGTCTGGGGGTCGAGCGGCGCCGGCCCGGAGCCGTCGCGCTCGGCAAACACCGGCAGCTCGCCGGCGATCTCGCGCAGCGCGTCGACGGTTTCCGGCCGCTCCGCGGCGAGGTCGCGCGCGAGGTCCGCGTCGAGACGGTAGTCGTAGAGCTGCGCGCTCTCGGGCCCCTGCGACGGCGCCCAGCGCAGCAGGAAGCGCTCGTCGGCGACGGCGACCCAGTCGCCGCGGTAGCGCGAGGGATCGAAGTCGGGATCGTCGGCGGTGATGCGCGCGAGATACCAGCCGAAGTTGCGGTGCTGGGCCACCGCCGGCGCGCCACGCGTCGCGTGGAAGGCTCGCTCGGCCATCGCCGGCGGCGCCGGCACGCCGACGAGCCCGAGCAGGAAGCCGGGCAGCCCGGTCAGCTGCACGCGCTGCGAGATCCGCTCCGGAGCGAGGAGCTCCGGATGGCGGACGATCAGCGGCACGCGCAACAGGTGCTGGTCCATCTCGAGCAGGTGCCCGACGTGTCCGCCCTCCCCGAGCCGCTCACCGTGGTCCGACGTGATCGCGACGAGCGTCTCGTCGAGCTCGCTGCGCTCCTCGAGCCAGTCGAAGAACGCGCCGATCTCGCGGTCCATCGCGAAGAGCTCGGCGTCGTAGAGCGCCGCGAGGCAGGCCCGCTCGGCGTGCGAGACCTCGGTGTCGGCGTACTCGTAGCGGCCGCCGTTGCCGATCACGCGCGCGCGCTCGCAGTCGCGTCCGCGCGCGAAGCGCTCGAGGTCGGCCGGCGGCGCCTCGTAGGGCGCGTGGGGGTCGAGCACGTTCAGGAACAGGAAGCGCGGCGCGTCGCCGCTCGCCGCCCACCACGCGCGCGCGTCGTCGAGCACGGCCCGCGTCGTCGAGCCGGTGTGGCCGACCTCCCACGGGTCGGTCCCGCCGAGCCGGAGCTGGTTCACGTAGCGCACCAGCGTGTGCGCGCCGCGCACCCACGGCGGAACGTAGACGTCGAAGCCGCGCGACCAGCCCTGCGCGTAGAGGTTCGGGTTCGCCGCGAAGCCCGCGGTGCGGTAGCCGGCGCCGCGCATCACCTCGGCCAGCGTCTCCGGCCCCGGCGGAAGTGGCGCCGCGTCCTGCCCGTCGGCGTCGTGCTCGGCGGGCAGCAGGCCGGTGAAGAGCGACGCGTGGCTCGGGCTCGTCCACGGGGCGACCGACCACGCGTCGTCGTAGACCTGCGCGTCGGCAGCGAGCGCGTCGAGCGAAGGCGTCGTCACCTCCGGGTAGCCGTAGAGCGAGAGGTGGTCGCGGCGCGTCGTGTCGAGCACGAGCAGCA
>CAZQYK010000488.1:0-7177 GCA_964597285.1 uncultured Spirochaetales bacterium | reverse complement strand
CGCCGGCAGCCTCAGCGCGATCGCGTCGCGCCGGTCCGGCGCCGGCGGCGCGCCGGCGCGAGCCCGGACGCGCTCGCCGATCCGGGCCAGCGACGCGACCTCGCGCCGCAGCGACGGGTCGCGGCGCAGCCGGCGCTCGAGCCGCCAGCGCGCGAAGCGCGAGAGCTCGCCGTCGTGGTAGGCCTGGAGGCGCAGCTCGAGGCGGCTGGGGCGCGCGGGGTCGGTCGGGCTCATTCGCGGTCTCCGGATCCGGCGTCGGGGTCGCCCTCGGGCTCCGCGGCGTCCGGCTCTTCTCCGATTCCCATCTCGATCAGGCTGTCGCGCACCTTCTTGCGCGCGTAGTGCAGCCGGCTCATCACCGTACCCTTCGGAATCCCCAGCGCCTGCGCGATCTCGAGGTAGGACAGTCCGTCCACCTCGCGCAGCACGAGCGTCCGACGCGAGTCCTCGGGGAGGGATTCAATCGCGCGGTCGAGCGCGTCGCGCAGCTCGGCGCGGTGCAGCGCTCGGGCCGGATCTGCGAGCTCGTTGCGCGTCGGCAACGGGTCGACGCCGGCGCCCGGGGCCGGCGCGCTGCCGATCGCGTCGTCCCACTCGACGTGCCGGCCCGAGCGGTCGCGCCGCTTCAGGTCGATGCACTGGTTGAAGACCATCCGGTACAGCCAGGTGTAGAAGCCCGAGCGGCCCTCGAAGCGGTCGAGCGCCGCGTAGGCCTTCAGGAAGGCCTCCTGCACCGCGTCGCGCGCCAGCTCGGGATCGCCGAGAATCCGCCACGCGAGGCCCCACGCGCGGTCCTGGTAGCGCTCGACCAGGAGCTGGAACGCCGCGTGGTCGCCGCGTCGCGCGCGCGCAACGGCCTCCGCGTCGGAGAGCTCGGGGGCGGCCGCCATCGGGCTAGTGCGCCTCGCGCCAGTTGCGGCCGACGCCGACGTCGACCCGCAGCGGCACCCCGAGGGGCATCACGCCTTCCATCACCTCGCGCACCCGCTCGGGCACGCGCCCGAGCTCGGACTCGGGCACCTCGAGCACGAGCTCGTCGTGCACCTGGAGGATCATCCGCGCCGACGCGTCCATCTCGCGCAGCGCCGCGTCGACCGCGAGCATCGCGCGCTTGATCAGGTCGGCTGCAGTGCCCTGCACGACGGTGTTGACGGCCATGCGCTCGGCGGCCTGGCGCAGCGCGCGGTTGCGCGAGCCGAGGTCGGGCAGCGCGCGTCGGCGGCCGAGCAGCGTGCGCACCTCGCCGTCGCGTCGCGCCGTCTCGAGCGTCTGGTCGATGAAGCGGCGCACGCCCGGGTAGCGCTCGAAGTACGCGTCGATCGTCTCCTGCGCCTCGGCGTTCGCGATGCCTAGCTGGGTCGCGAGGCCGAACGACGACAGGCCGTAGATGATCCCGAAGTTCACCGCCTTCGCGCGCGCGCGCTGGTCGGCGCTGACGTCTTCCGGCGCGACGCTCCACACCTCGGCCGCGGTCTCGCGGTGGATGTCGCCGCCGGACTGGAACGCGCGGCGCAGCCGCTCGTCGCCGGAGCAGTGGGCGAGGATCCGCAGCTCGACCTGCGAGTAGTCGGCCGACAGGAGCCGGCAGCCCTCGGCCGGCACGAAGGCCTCGCGGATCCGCACGCCCTCCTCGGTGCGGATCGGGATGTTCTGCACGTTCGGGCTCGAGGCCGACAGCCGCCCCGTCGCGGCGCCGAGCTGGTGCCAGGTGGGATGGATGCGGCCCGTGCCCGCGTCGATCAGCTGCGGCAGCGCGTCGACGTAGGTGTTCACGAGCTTCGACAGGCGTCGGTAGGCGAGGATCCGGCCGGGCAGCTCGTGATGTGCGGCGAGCTGCTCGAGCACGCCCTCGTCGGTCGAGTAGCCGGTCTTCGTCTTGCGGACGACCGGCAGCTTCAGCTTCTCGAACAGGATCCGCTGGAGCTGCTTCGGCGACGAGATCAGGAACTCCTCACCGGCCGACGCGTGGATCTGCTTCTCGATCGACGCGAGCTGCCCCGCGTACTCGCCCGACAGCGCGGAGAGGACGCGCTCGTCGACGCGCACGCCGGTGCGCTCGAGCTCGGCCAGCACGCGCGTCAGCGGGAGCTCGAGCTCGACGTAGAGCGCCTCGAGGCCGGCGGCGGCGAGCCGCTCGGCGAGCGGCGCGCGCAGCGCGAGCGTCGCCGCTGCGGACTCGCCGGCCCAGCGCGCGAGGTCGCCGGCGTCGAGCGCGTCGGCCGGCGTCGCGCGCGCGCCGCGTCCGGCCAGCTCCTCCCAGGTGCGCACCGCGCGCCCGAGCAGCTCGGCGGCGAGCGCCGGCACGCCCTGCGGCCCGCTCGCGTCGACCAGCGCGCCGGCGAGCCCGACGTCGAACCACGGCGGCGGCAGCGCGTGGCCCTGCTCCGCGAACAGCGCCTGCAGACGCTTCGCGTCGGCGCCGATCCACGCGACGTCGCCGGCGAGCGCCGGCGCGAGCGCCTTCGCGAGCGCCTCGAAGCCGACGCCGACGTCGCCGAGCGGCACCCACGCCGCGCGCTCGGCCGAGAGCGCGACCGCGACGCCGACGAGCCGCGCGGCGACCGCGCTGCCGCCGGCGTCGACGCCGACGAGCGACACGCACGGAAGCGCCGCGATCTCCTTCGCGAGCTCCGCGAGCCCGGCCGCGTCGGCGACGCGGTCGACGCGGATCGCGAGGTCGGGCGCGGGCGCCGGGGCCTCCGACGGGGCCTCGGCGTCGAGGGCGTCGAGCAGCCGCGTGAAGCCCAGGCGCCGGTACAGCGCGCGCAGCGCCTCGCGGTCGGGCTCCCGGAGCCGGTAGTCGGCCCAGTCGTCGGCGACCGGCGCGTCGTCGCGCAGCGTCGCGAGCCGCTTCGACAGGCGGGCGAGGTCGGCGTGCTCGCTCAGCGCCTCGCGCGCGCGCTTCGCTCGGATCTCGCCGGCGTGCGCGATCGCCGTCTCGAGGTCGCCCCAGGTGCGGATCAGCTCGGCGGCGCCCTTCTCGCCGATGCCCTTCACGCCGGGGATGTTGTCGCTCTTGTCGCCGACCAGCGCGCGCAGGTCGAGCACCTGGGCCGGCGGCACGCCGAAGCGCGCCTCGACCTCCTCGGGCCCGTAGCGGCGGTCGCGGATCCCGTCGAGCAGCTGCACGCGCTCGTCGACGAGCTGCATCAGGTCGCGGTCGGTCGACAGGATCGCGACCCGCGCGTCGTCCGGCGCGAGGCGCACCAGCGTCGCGATCACGTCGTCGGCCTCGAAGCGCGGCACCGCGACCACCGGCAGCCGCAGCGCGTCGACGATCTCGCGCGCCAGCGGGATCTGGCGCGACAGGTCCTCGGGCTGCGCGTCGCGGCCGGCCTTGTACTCGGGATAGGTCTCGTGGCGAAAGGTCGGCCCGCGCGCGTCGAACACGACGACGCAGTAGTCGGGCCGCTCCTCGCGCAGCGCCTTCAGCAGCATGTTCGTGAAGACGAGGACGGCCTTGGTCGGCGTGCCGTCGGGGGCGTGCAGGTCGCGCATCGGCGCGAAGAACGCGCGGTACAGGGCGTTCGTTCCGTCGACGAGCACGACGCGCGGCGCGGCGGCTTCCGGCACGCCGACAGCGTAGCGGCAGCCGGCCAGCGCGCGGAATCGGGCAGCGACGGCGGCGGCGCTGGCGGAGGATCAGGCGCCGACGGCGGCGGCGACGTAGCGCTCGACGTCGGCGATCGTGCGCATCCCCTCGACGTCCTCGTCGGGCACCTCGATGTCGAAGGCCTCCTCGAGCGACATCACCAGCTCGACGACGTCGAGGGAGTCGGCGCCGAGGTCGTCGAGGATGCTCGACTCGGGATGGATCTCACCGGCGTCGAGGCCGAGCTGCTCGGCCAGGATCGAACGCACCTGCACCTCGATCGCATCGCCCATCGCGGACCCCCCTGCGCGCCGTCCGAACCCCGCGAGCCCGCGAGCGCCGCGACCGGGTGCGGCGACGCGAATGACTCGGAGTCAGGGTGCGCGCCGGCGAAGATCCCGCACGGCCTGCGCGCTGTCAAGCAGCCGGGCGCCCCGGCCGCAGCCCGGCGAGCACGAGGTCGATCGCGCGCAGGAAGGTCTCCTCGAGTGGACGCCGCCGGATGCGCTGGTGGGGCGGGCTCGCCTCGCTCTGGATCAGCCCGTTCGCGAGCGTCCACAGCACGTCGGAGATCTCCCACGGCTCGCACGGCGCGAGGCTGCCCTCGGCGACCCCGGCCTCGACGATCTCGGCGAGGATCCGCAGGCAGCTCTGCCAAAGCCGCGTCACCTCCTCGAGCACGCCCTCGGGCAGCGCGCCGATCACCGGCTGGTTCTCGAGCGCCCAGAAGATCTGGAAGTACTCGCGGTTGCGCGTCCAGTGGTCGAGGTAGAAGCGCGCGATGCGGCGGATGCGCTCGGGCGCCGGCTGGGTCGCGTCGCGACCGGCCTCGCGCAGCTTGCGCTCGAAGAGCTCGCCGTCGGCGGCGAGCACCGCGACGTAGAGCTCGGCCTTGTTCTCGAAGTAGCGGTACAGCGTGCCCTTCGCGACGCCGGCACCCTTCGCGACGTGGTCGAGGTTCGCCTCCATGAAGCCGTCGCGGAAGAAGATCTCGCGCGCCGACTCGAGGATGCGGCTGCGCGAAGCGGCCTTGCGGGCCTCGCGACGCTCGGCGCGGCCGCCGCGGCTATCGCTCGCTGACGTCGTCACTCCCCTCGTACCGGTACGGATCGAAGAGCTTCGTCTGGATGTAGCGCTCGCCGAAGCTCGGGATCACGACGACGACGATCTCGTCGTTCCGTCCCTCCGCCGCGGCGTAGTCGAGCGCCGCGACGACGGCCGCGCCCGACGAGATGCCGCACAGGATGCCTTCCTCGCGCGCGAGGCGCCGCGCCATCGCGAACGAGTCGTCGCCGGACACGGTGATCACGCGGTCGACGAGCGAGAGGTCGAGCACGTCGGGCACGAAGCCGGCGCCGATCCCCTGGATCGGGTGCATGCCCGGCGGGCCGCCCGAGAGCACCGGGCTCGCCGCCGGCTCGACCGCGATCGCGCGGAAGCCGGGCTTGCGCTGCTTCAGCACCTGGGCGACGCCGGTGATCGTCCCGCCGGTGCCGACGCCGGCGACGACCGCGTCGACGCGGCCGTCGGTGTCGGCCCAGATCTCCTCGGCGGTCGTGCGGCGGTGCACGTCGGGATTCGCCGGGTTGCGGAACTGCTGCGGCATGTAGGCGTTCGGGACCAGGTCGCAGATCTCGGTCGCCTTCTCGACCGCGGCCGGCATCCCCTTGGCGGCGTCGGTGAGCACGAGCTTCGCCCCGAAGGCGCGCAGCACCGCGCGGCGCTCGGGGCTCATCGACTCGGGCATCACGAGGATGCACTCGTAGCCCTTCACCGCGGCGACGAAGGCGAGCGCGATGCCGGTGTTGCCGCTCGTCGGCTCGACGATCACCGAGACGCCCGGCTCGATCTTCCCGTCGCGCTCGGCGGCCTCGATCATCGCGAGGCCGATGCGGTCCTTGACGCTGCCGGCCGGATTCTCGCTCTCGAGCTTCGCGACGATCCGCGGAGCGACGCCGGCGACGACGCGATTGAGCTGGACCAGGGGCGTGCCGCCGACGAGCTCGGTGGCGTTGCGGGCGATCTTCACCGGATCCTCCTGCGAGGAACGAGCTCTCGCGGTCGGGGGAAAACGCGCTCTCGCGGCGCCAGCATACCGGCTGCGCCGGCGGCGGTCAGCCGGCGCCGCCGTCCTCGACCGCGCCGAAGAGCTCCTCGATCAGCACCGTCGCGTAGCTTCCGGCCGGCAGCTCGAAGCGCAGCAGCGCGCGATCTTCCGCGCGCTCGAGGCGCGCGTCGAGCGGGCGCACCCGCAGCGCGCGCCGCGCGCCGCGCGCGCGCACTCCGGGCAGCCGCGGGCCGTCGCCCGCGACGCCGTGGGCCTCCAGCACCGCGCGCTCTCGCGCGGCGACGGCGCCGGCGGGCCAGCTCATCTTCGGGCCGAAGATCGGCCCGGTCGCGCTGATCTCGAACGCGGCGACCCGCGGCTGCTCGCGCTCGGGATCCTCGACGAGGAACGCGCCACCGGAGTCGTGGCGCATCGCGAGGTCGCCGGCCTCGAGCGCGTCGAGCGGCAGCGGGCGGGCCGCGAGCGCCGCGTTGAAGACCTCGGCCTGCCACGCCGAGAGCAGGAAGCGCGCCTCGCGGCGGTCGCCCCCCGCGAGCTCGCCGGCGCAGAGCCGGCGCGCGCGCTCCGCGTTGTCGGCGTCGCGGCCGAAGCGCTGCGTGCCGAAGCGGTTCGGCATGCCGCGTGCGCAGACCTCGTCGAGGCGCGCGCGCGCGCGCTCGAGCGCGGCGGCGTCGACGCCGAGCAGGGTCAGCGCGAAGCGGTTGGCGCGCAGCTGCCCGACGCGCAGCTTGTGCGGGTGGCGCGCGGCCTCGAGCACGCGCGCGCCCGGAAGGTCGAGCGCGAGCGCGCGCTCCGGGTCGAGCCCGGGCACCGAGAACCACTGTGTCGCGAGCGCGACGCGGTCCTTGCGCCCGGCGTAGCCGACGTCGCGCGGCCGCGCCCCGGCGGCGCGCGCGAGGTCGCGCGCGACGGCCTCGGTCGTGCGCAGCCGCTTCTCGACGCGCACGAAGGTGTGCGCGCCGTCGCCGCGCGGCGCGTAGAGCGGCTGCTCGTCGACGCGGAAGTCCTCGGGCGCGGCGCGCAGTCGGATCACGCGCGCCGTGCGTCCGGAGCCCGGCGCGGCCGGCGGCTCAGAGCCTGTGAGGGAGTCCGCGGTGCGGACTCCGGAGATTCGCGAACGTCGAGGCCACTGTGCGACTCCGCTCGGCTGCGCCTCGCTGCGCGCTCGCTTCGCTCGCTTGCACTCACTCCGCCTCGTCCTTGCGAACGCGCTCGAGCGCCCGCACGCGACGCAGCAGGTCCGGCAGGCGCGACAGCGCGGCCATCTCGCGGTGGAAGGCGCGGTCGACCCGCTGCGGCGTGCCCATGACGCGCGTGCCGGGCGGGAGGTCCTTGTGCACGCCCGACTGCGGGCCGATGAAGCACCTCGCGCCGATGCGGCGGTGCCCCGCGATCCCCGCCTGCGCGAGCACCACCACGTCGTCGCCGAAGGTCGTCGAGCCGGCGACGCCCACCTGCGCGGTCAGCACGCAGCGCTCCCCGATCTCGCAGTTGTGGCCGACCTGCACCAGGTTGTC
>CAZQYK010000487.1:0-4787 GCA_964597285.1 uncultured Spirochaetales bacterium | reverse complement strand
TCGCGCGCGCGCGGGAGATCCTCGCGAACCTCGAGGGCGGCGAGCTCGATGCGAGTGGCCAGCCGCGCCTCGCGGCGTCGGAGCGCGGCGGCGCGGCGGCGCAGGCGCAGCTCGGCCTGTTCGGGGAGGCGCAGGCGCGCGCCGCGGCGGACGAGGGCGCGGCGCCCGGCCCCGCCGAGCGCGACGCGCTCGACGCGCTGCGCGCCGTCGACGTCGACGCGACGACGCCGCTCGAGGCCCTCGCGCTCGTCGCGCGGCTGCGGGCCGGGCTGCGCGGGGAGGAGCCATCATGAGGCGGCGCCGCGCCGCGCTGGCGCTCGCGCTGCTCGCGGCGGGGCTCGTCGGCGTCCAGCGCCCGGCGGGCCTCGACGACGTCGTCGAGGTGCGCCACTGGTCGTATCCCGACTACACGCGAGTCGTCGTCGAGCTCTCGGGCGGCGGCGTGCAGATCAAGCGCGACGCGACGCTGCTCGCGGCCGACGCCGAGCGCCCCGAGCGGCTCTTCATCGACGTCGAGGGCGTCTGGGTCGGCACGCGCTTCCTCGAAGGGCTGCCGGTCGGCGACGGGCTGCTCCAGGACGTTCGGATCGGCCAGAACACGCGCACGGCGATCCGCGTCGTGCTCGACCTCGAGACCTACGCGCACCACCGGGTGCTGACGCTGGGCCATCCCGACCGGCTCGTGATCGACGTCTACGGCCAGCGGCGCCGCCCCGGCGACGGGTCGGCGCCTGGCAACGACACGAGGCGGCTGCCGACCGGCCTGCGCCCGCTCCAGACGGTCGTGCTCGACGCCGGGCACGGCGGGCGCGACCCCGGCGCGATCGGCGTCGGCGGCCTGCGCGAGAAGGACGTGACGCTGCGCCTCGCGCGCGCGCTGCGGCCGAAGCTCGAGGCGCGCGGCTTCCGCGTCGTGCTGACGCGCGAATCCGACCGCGAGCTCGGGCTCGAGGAGCGCACCGCGATCGCCGAGGGCGCCCCCGGCGACCTGTTCGTCTCGCTGCACGCGAACGCTTCGCGGCGGCGCTCGGCGCAGGGCATCGAGACCTACTATCTCGACGCGAACCACGAGCGGCACAGCCTGACGGTCGCCGCGCGCGAGAACGGCGTCGAGCGCTCGCAGGTGAACGCGCTCCAGCGCACGCTCGCGAAGCTGCGCGTGTCCGAGGTGTCGCCGCACTCGAAGCGCCTCGCGGAGCACGTTCAGCACGAGATCGTCAGCGGCCTGCCGCGGCAGTACCGGCCGGTCCACGACCTCGGCGCGAAGAAGGGCCCGTTCTACGTGCTCTTCCTCTCGAGCATGCCGGCCGTGCTCGTCGAGACCGGCTTCCTGACCCACCCGAACGAGGCGAAGCGCCTCGCCGACCCGGGCTACGTCGAGGCCGTGGCCGAGCGCATCGCGACGGCGCTCGAGAGCTACCGCGACTCGGGGCACTCGTTCGCGGCGGCGCGGGGTCGCCCGTGACGATGCCCGACGTCGAGAGCCAGCTCCGACTCCACCTCGCACCCGTAGAGGTGCCGCGCGCCGCGCGCGAGTGCCTCGTCGCGGGGCGCGAGATGCTGTGCGCGCTGCACCGCGAGGGCGGCAGCGGCCGCGCGGTCAACGAGGCCCACTCGGATCTCGTCGACGCGCTCGTGCGACGGCTGTTCGAGATGTCCGAGGAGCACTACTTCCGCGCCGGCGGCGACGAGCCGAGCGAGTTCTGCGTGGTCGCGGTCGGCGGCTACGCGCGCCGCGAGATGAGCCTGCACTCCGACGTCGACCTCCTCTTTCTCTACCGCGACACGGTGACCCCGTACGTCAAGGAGGTCTCCGAGCGGCTCCAGATGTGGCTGTGGGACGCGCAGGTGACGGTGGGCGGCGCGACGCGCACGATCACCGACACGATCCGCCTCGCGCGCGGCGACGTGTCGGTGTGCACCTCGCTGCTCGCGCCGCGCTTTCTCGCCGGCAGCGGGATCCTCTTCCACCAGTTCACGCGTCTCGTGCAGACGCGGCTGCTCGACCGGCCCGAGCAGTTCATCGCCGACCAGATCGGGGCGACGCAGCAGCGCCACGCGCGCTACGGCGAGTCGCTGTACCTGCTGCAGCCGAACGTCAAGGAGGGCGCCGGCGGACTTCGCGACTACCACGCCTCGTACTGGGCGATGCAGGCCGCGCTGCCGGGCGCCCGCAGCCGCAACGACTTCCTGCACCAGGGCCTGCTCACCGGCCGCGAGATGGCCGACTACGACGCCGCACTCGAGTTCCTGTGGCGCGTCCGCAACGAGATGCACCTGATCGCGGGCCGCAAGCACGACCAGCTGAGCTTCGACCTCCAGGAGCAGATCGCCGACCGCCTCGGCTACGTCACCGGCGCCGCCGAGGAGCTGCCGGTCGAGCGCTTCATGGGCGACTACTACCGACACGCCCGCAACGTGCTGAACTGCTCCTCGCTGGCGATGGAGCAGTGCAAGGCGCGCGCGGCGCAGAAGCCGCGCCGCCGCCGCGTGCACTACGTCGAGGACGACCTGCGCATCGCGGACGGTCAGCTCGAGATCCCGCACGCCCGACAACTGCGCGACGACCCGCTGCTGCTGCTGCGCGTGTTCCAGGTCGCGCAGCGCCACGACGTGCCGCTGACCCGCAAGGCGCGGCGGCTCGTGCGCGAGAACCTCGACCTGATCGACGACGCCTACCGTCGCTCGCCGGCTGCCGCCGACACCTTCTTCCAGATCCTGCGCGCCGAGCGGCGCGTGACGCGGACGCTGACTGTGATGAACGAGGTCGGGCTGCTCGCGCGCTACCTGCCCGAGTGGGACCACATCGTCTGCCGCTGGCAGCACGTGATGTACCACACCTACACGGTCGACGTGCACTCGATCTTCCTCGTCGAGGAGCTGCGGCGGCTCTTCAAGGGGGACTACGAGAAGGAGCTGCCGGTCCTGACCGAGATGGTGCGGGAGCAGGCGGACCTCCTGCCGCTGATCCTCGGCTGCCTGATGCACGACGTCGGCAAGGGCCTCGGCGGCGACCACTCGCCGAAGGGCGCGGTCCGCGCGCGCGCGTGCCTCGAGCGGATGGGCGCGGCGCCGGAGCTCGTCGACACGGTGGTCTTCCTCGTCGAGGAGCACCTGGTGATGTCGCACCTCGCGCAGCGGCGCGATCTGTCGGACCCGCGGCTCGTGTTCGACTTCGCGCGCACCGTCGGCGACCGGGCGCGGCTGCGTCTGCTCTACCTGCTGACCGTCGTCGACATCCGCGCGTCGTCGAAGAAGGCGTGGACGAGCTGGAAGGGCGGCCTGCTGCACGAGCTCTTCGAGCGCACGAGCGAGCTGCTCGAGACCGGCACCGCCGACCCGAACCGCGCGATGGACCTGATCGAGCGCCGCGTCGAGCGCCGCGTCGAGGGGGCGCGGGTCGAGCTGCGACGCGAGGGCCTGTCGGACGCCGAGATCGACACGTACTTCGAGACGCTGCCGCGCCGCTACTTCACCGCGCACACGCCGAACCAGATCGCGCGGCACGCGCGCGTGGTGCTGTCCTTCGAAGCGAAGGAGGTCGTCGCGCACGGGATCCGCGAGATGCGCGGGGGCTTCACCGAGGTGATCGTCTGCGCGCGCGACGTACACGGCTTGTTCAGGGACGTGGCAGGCGTGATGACCGCGCACCACGTGAACATCCTCGGAGCGCACGTGTACACGACCCGCGCCGGCCTCGCGCTCGAGATCTACCGCGTCGCGACGCCGGCGGGCGACGAGCGCGCGCGCGACGTCGCGTGGCGCGATCTGCTCGGCTCGCTCGAGCGCGTGCTGCGCGGCGACGAGAGCGTCGACGCGCTGCTGCGCCGGCGCGGCCGGTCGCTCGGGATGCAGGCGACGCTGACGCATCATCCGGAGGTCGTCGAGATCACGAACGACGAGTCGGACTTCTACACGCTCGTCGACGTCGCGGCGAACGACCGGCTCGGGCTGCTGCACGACCTGACGCGCGTGATCGCCGAGCACGGCTACGAGATCTACATCTCGAAGGCCGGCAAGGTGCTCGACCAGGTGACCGACACCTTCTACCTCAAGGACGGCGACGGGCGGAAGATCCAGGGGGAGGCGGCGATCGAGGCGTTGCGACGCGACCTGCTCGCGGCGCTCCGCACCGGCGGCAGACGTGCCGTCGAGCGCTGACGCGGTGGACGCAGGGGTCGACGCCTTCCTCGCGCACGCGGCGCTCGAGCGCGGGCTGTCGCCGCGCACGATCGAGGCCTACGGGCGCGACCTGGCCCGCTTCGCCGAGTTCCTCGACGGCGCGGGGGTGCGAAGCCTCGAAGCGGTCGAGCCGGAGCACCTCGCAGGCTTCGCGGCCGCGCTCGAGGAGCGCGGGCTGGCGCCGCGCAGCCGCGCGCGCGCGCTGGTCGCGATGCGGCGCCTGCTGCGCCATGCGGGCGCCGAGCGCGCGTTCCGCGACGACCCGGTGCGCGGCGTCGGCTCGCCGCGGGTCGGACGCAGCCTGCCGCGCGTGCTGCGGCCCGACGAGTCCGAGGCGCTGATCGAGGCCGCCGGCGCGGTCGACGGGCCGCTCGGACTGCGCGACCGCGCGATGCTCGAGGTCCTCTACGGCGCCGGGCTGCGCGTGAGCGAGCTGGTCGGGCTTCCCCGCGATGCGCTCGAGCGGCGTGGCGGCTGGCTGCGCGTGCTCGGCAAGGGCCGCGTCGAGCGGATGGTCCCGCTCGGCGAGCCGGCGCTCGCCGCGATCGAGCGCTATCTCGCCGACGCCTGGCCGGCGCTCGCGCGCGCCGCGCCGCGCGCGCCGG
>CAZQYK010000486.1:0-6375 GCA_964597285.1 uncultured Spirochaetales bacterium | reverse complement strand
GACCAGAACTTCTTCACGCTCGCCGCCGACGACTCCGCGCCGGCGCCGCCCGCGTCGCCGACCGCCGGCGGCACCGGCGGCAACTTCGTCGACGGGCTCGCGCGGCGAAACGGCGACGTGCACGTCGCCGAGGGCGCGGGCTTCCTCGCCGTCGAGCTCTCGGACCTGTTCCCGCTGCGATTCTTCGGCAGCTACGTGCGCAACCTCTCGGCGCGCAACTCGATGCTCTTCCCCGGCGTCGACCGCGAGGACTACGCGTGGTCGGTCGGCGGCTTCGTCGGCGATCCGGCGCAGCTGCTGCGCGTCGGCGTCGCGTACTTCTACGTGCGCGCGAACGCGTGGCCGTCGATGCTGCTCGACAGCGACCACCTCGACGGCACGCCGAACCGCGAGGGCTGGATGCTGATGGTCGAGCGCGAGCTCTTCGACGGCGTCGACCTCGTGCTCCAGGGCTTCGCGAGCGAGCGCATCAAGGGCGGCATCCCGTACGACGTCTCCGGCCTGCGCGGAGACCGCCTGCGCGGGCGAGCGGACCTGAAGTTCGAGTTCTGAGCCGCTCCCGGGCGGCTCGCGCCCCCCGGGACCCCTGGCTCTTCACCGGACCGTCACGCCAACGTGCGAGACCGGCCACGCGCGCTGCGTAGAGTCCCGTCCCATCCACCAGAAAGGAGAGGTCCATGACCCTCGACCTCCGCAGGGTCGCCGCGCTGTCCGCGCTGGCGCTCCTCGCCGCGGCGCCGGCCGCCGCGCGCGACCAGATCCGCATCGTCGGCTCGTCGACCGTCTACCCCTTCGCGACCGCCGTCGCCGAGGAGTTCGGCCGCAGCTCCGAGTTCAAGACCCCGATCATCGAGAGCACCGGCACCGGCGGCGGGCTCAAGCTCTTCTGCGCCGGCGTCGGCGTCCAGCATCCCGACGTCACGAACGCGTCGCGGCGCATCAAGGCCTCCGAGGTGGAGCTGTGCCGCAGCAACGGCGTCGCGGCGATCACCGAGATCAAGATCGGCTACGACGGCATCGTGATCGCGCGCTCGAAGACGAGCCCGCGCCTCGAGCTGACGCTCGCGCAGGTCTTCCTCGCGCTCGCGAAGCAGGTGCCGGCCCCGAGCGGCGGCCTGATCGCGAACCCGAACCGCACCTGGAAGGACGTCGACCCGTCGCTGCCCGACGTGAAGATCGAGGTCCTCGGGCCGCCGCCGACCTCGGGCACGCGCGACGCGTTCAACGAGCTCGCGATGGAGGGTGGCTGCGCGACCTTCCCGTCGCTGAAGGCGCTGAAGGAGAAGGACGAGAAGCAGTACGAGCAGGTGTGCCGGTCGATCCGCGAGGACGGCGCCTACGTCGAGGCCGGCGAGAACGACAACCTGATCGTCCAGAAGCTCGTCGCGAATCCGAACGCGCTCGGCGTGTTCGGATTCAGCTTCCTCGACCAGAACACCGACCGCATCCAGGGCAGCAGCGTCGACGGCGTCGCGCCCACCTTCGAGAACATCGCCGACGGCAAGTACCCGGTGTCGCGTTCGCTCTACGTCTACGTGAAGAACGCGCACGCCGACTCGATTCCGGGCATCCGCGAGTACGTCGCGGAGTTCACGAGCGATAAGGCGATCGGCGAGGACGGCTACCTCGCGGACCGCGGTCTGATCCCGGCCCCGAAGGAAGAGCGCGAGAAGGTCCGCGCCGACGCTCTCGAGCTCACGCCGCTGAAGCTGGCCTCGGGCCACTGAGGCGCGCGCGAAGCGCATCGTGTTCCTGCTCCTCCTGCTCGCCGTCGGAGGCCTCGCCGCCGCCAGCTTCTGGCTCGCGCGGCGCCAGGCGCTCGTCGCGGCGACGTCGGCGCGGCTCCACTCGCTGCCCGGTCACTACGGCTGGTACGCGGCGCTGTGGTGCGCGCTGCCGGGCCTCGCGGTCGCGCTGCTGTGGCTCGCCGCGGCGCCGTCGCTGCTCGAGTCGACGACGCTCCGCTCGGTTCCCGCCGCGAGCCTGCCCGTCGACCCGGCGCAGCGCGATCTCTTCGTCAACGACGTCCGCAACCTCGCGCAGGGCAACATCCCGTCCGCCGGCGCCGACGCCGCCGCGCGCGCCGCCGCGGAGCGCTACGTGTCGCTGCGCCGGCAGGCCGCGTCCGGCGCACTCGCGCTGGCGCTGCTGCTCGCCGGGGCTGGCGCGGCCGTCGGCGTGCGTCGCGTCCGGCCCGACCTCGCCGCGCGCGTCTCGGTCGAGCGGCTGCTGCGCGGCGTGCTGATGCTGTGCTCGACGCTCGCGGTCGCCGTGACGATCGGCATCGTGCTGTCGCTCGTATTCGAGACGCTGCGCTTCTTCGAGTCGGTCACGCTGCGCGAGTTCCTGCTCGGCACGCACTGGAGCCCGCAGACCGCGCTGCGCGCGGACCAGGTCGGCAGCTCCGGCTCGTTCGGCGCGGTGCCGATCTTCGTCGGGACGCTCCTGATCACCGCGATCGCGATGGCCGTCGCGCTGCCGATCGGGCTGCTCTCGGCGATCTACATGACCTTCTACGCGTCGGCGCGCGTGCGCGATGTCGCGAAGCCGCTGCTCGAGATCCTCGCCGGCGTCCCGACGGTCGTCTACGGCTTCTTCGCGGCGCTCTTCGTCGCGCCGGCGGTGCGCGGCGCTGGCGCCGCGCTGGGGCTCTCGGTGGCCTCCGAGAGCGCGCTCGCGGCCGGCCTCGTGATGGGCATCATGATCATCCCGTTCATTTCGTCGCTCTCGGACGACTCGATCACCGCGGTGCCGACGGCGTTGCGCGACGGCTCGTACGCGCTCGGCGCGACCCGCTCCGAGACGATCCGGCTCGTGATGATTCCGGCCGCGCTGCCGGGGATCGTCGGCGGGTTCCTGCTCGCGGTGTCGCGCGCGATCGGCGAGACGATGATCGTCGTGATGGCGGCCGGCCTCGCCGCGAACCTGACCTTCAACCCGCTCGAGGCCGTGACGACGGTGACCGTGCAGATCGTGACGCTGCTGACCGGCGACCAGGAGTTCGACAGCCCGAAGACGCTCGCGGCGTTCGCGCTCGGGCTCACGCTCTTCGTCGTGACGCTCGTGCTCAACGTCGCCGCGCTGCGCATCGTCAAGCGCTATCGGGAGAAGTATGACTGAGCCGAGCTCCCATCCCGACGACCGCTGGTCGTCGCCGGCGATGCGCGCGCACCGACGGCGGCGCGCGCGCGCCGAGCGCCGCTTCCGGCGCGCGGGGCAGGCGGCGATCGGGCTCGCGATCACCGGGCTGGTCGTGCTGCTCGCGAGCATCACCGCGAACGGGCTGAGCGCCTTCCGGACCACCGAGATCCGGCTCGACGTCCACTTCGACCCCGAGATCTTCGCCGAGGCGCTCGCCGCCCCGCCGGCCGAGCGCGAGCGCGCGCTCGCGCGCGCCGACTACGGCGCGCTCGTCAAGCGCGCCGTCCGCGAGCTCTTTCCCGCCGTCGAGGGCCGGCGCGAGCTGCGCGCACTGGAGGGCCTGGTCAGCTCGGGCGCGCGCGGCGAGCTGCGCGACGCGGTCGTGGCCGACCCGGCGCTGGTCGGATCGACCCGGTCGCTGTGGCTCCCCGCCGACGACGAGGTCGACACCTACCGGAAGGGCGACGTCGACCCGCTCGTGCCCGAGGCCGAGCGGCGCCTGTCGGACCTCGAGATCGGCTGGATCGAGGCGCTCGCGGCGCGCGAGCGGCTGCGCGGCGCGTTCTCGAAGCGCTTCTTCACCTCGGGCGACTCGCGCGAGCCTGAGCTGGCCGGCATCTGGGGCGCCGTCGTCGGCTCGTTCCTGACGCTCGTCGTGACCCTCGCGATCGTCTTCCCGCTCGGCGTCTCGGCCGCCGTCTACCTCGAGGAGTTCGCGCCGCGCAACCGGCTCACCGATCTGATCGAGGTCAACATCAACAACCTGGCCGCGGTGCCGTCGATCGTGTTCGGCCTGCTCGGCCTCGCGGTGTTCCTGAACGTGCTGAACCTGCCGCGCTCGGCGCCGCTCGTCGGCGGCACGACCCTCGCGCTGATGACGCTGCCGACGATCATCATCACCGGCCGGGTCGCGATCGAGGCCGTCCCGCCGTCGATCCGCGAGGCGGCGCGCGGCATCGGCGCCTCGCCTCTCCAGGTCGTGGCCCACCACGTGCTTCCGCTCGCGATGCCTGGCATCCTGACCGGAACGATCATCGGCATGGCGCGGGCGCTCGGCGAGACGGCGCCGCTGCTGATGATCGGCATGGTGGCCTTCATCGTGGACGTACCGACCGGCTTCAGCGACGCGGCGACGGCGCTCCCCGTCCAGATCTTCCTGTGGGCGGACAGCCCCGAGCGCGCCTTCGTCGAGAAGACGGCCGGCGCGATCCTCGTGCTGCTCGGCTTCCTGATCGCGATGAACGGCACCGCGATCTGGCTGCGGCGGCGCTTCGAGCGGCGGTGGTGACGCGATGATGGAGGCGCAGTTGGCCCGGAAGGCCGAGACCGAGCGCATCGTCCCGCAGCGGGTCGAGGACGGCGGCTCGGTGAAGATGCGCGCGCGCGGCGTGAACGTCCACTACGGCGACAACCACGCGCTGCGCGACGCCGACCTCGACATCCGCCGCGACGAGGTGACCGCGCTGATCGGTCCGTCGGGCTGCGGCAAGTCGACCTTCCTGCGCTGCTTCAACCGCATGAACGACACGATCCCCGGCTGCCGCGTCACCGGCGACATCCGCCTCGACGACCGCCCGATCCATGCCGACGACATGGACGTCGAGCAGCTGCGCGCCCGGGTCGGCATGGTGTTCCAGAAGCCGAACCCCTTCCCGAAGTCGATCTTCGAGAACGTCGCCTACGGGCCGCGCATCCACGGGCTCGCCCGCGAGCGTGCCGACATCGAGGAGATCGTCGAGCGCAGCCTCGCGCGTGCGGGCCTGTGGGACGAGGTCAAGGACCGCCTCGACGAGGCCGGCACCGCGCTCTCCGGCGGCCAGCAGCAGCGGCTTTGCATCGCGCGCGCGATCGCGGTCGACCCCGAGGTCGTGCTGATGGACGAGCCCTGCTCGGCGCTCGACCCGATCGCCACGGCGCGCATCGAGGAGCTGATCTACGAGCTGCGCGGCCGCTACGCGATCGCGATCGTCACGCACAACATGCAGCAGGCCGCGCGCGTGTCGCAGCGCACGGCCTTCTTCCACCTCGGCGTGCTGGTCGAGTACGGGCGCACCGAGGACGTCTTCACGAACCCGAAGAAGGAACGAACCAGCGACTACATCACGGGGCGCTACGGATGAGCCGGCTCGTCGACGAGGTGCTCGAGGCGCTGCGCGACAATCTCTACCGCATGGGGGGGCGCGCCGAGGCGATCCTCGACAAGGCCCTGCGGGCGATGTGGGAGCGCGATGCCGCGCTCGCGCAGGAGGTCGAAGGCGACGACGTCGAGATCGACCGCCTCGAGGTCGCGATCGACGAAGGCGTGATGAAGGCGCTCGCGCTCCAGGCGCCGGTGGCCGAAGACCTGCGCGAGGTGCTCGCGGTCAAGATGGTCGCGACCGACCTCGAGCGTGTCGGTGACCTCGCGCGCAACATCGCGAAGAGCGCATACCGGATGGCGACGCACGCCGAGGTGCCCTTCCCGGCGGCGCTGACGACGCTCGCGCGCTCGGCGCAGCGCGTGCTGCGGCGCTCGCTCGACGCGTTCAGCCGCAACGACGCCGATCTCGCGCGCGCGGTGATCGGCGAGGACGACGCGATCGACCGCTTCCAGGACGAGGTCGTCGAGGCGATGCTGCGCGCGATCGAACGCGAGCCGCAGGCCGCCTCACAGGAGGTCGACATCATCATGGTCGCGAAGCACCTCGAGCGCGTCGGCGACCACGCGACGAACATCGCCGAGGACGTGATCCTCGTCGCCGAGGCGCGCAACCTGAAGCACGCCGCGAAGCTCGCGCGCCACGGCGGCGGGGGCTGAGCCCCGCCTTACTCGCCCGTCCCGTCGTCGGCGCGGAAGAGCTGCACGCGCTCGCGGCCGCGCAGGTCGTGGCTCGCGAGCGGCTCGTAGCCGGCGCCCAGCATCGCCTGGCCGACCGCGCGCGCGTCGCGCGCCGCCGGCGCGACGAGCGCGACGCGCCCGTTCGGCGCGAGCGCCGCGAGCGCACCGGCCGGGTCGGCGAAGCGCTCCCACGCGTCGCAGACGACGAGCAGATCGACGTCGCCGCGCGCGGCGTCGGGATCGTAAGCGCCGACGCGGCCCCGCTCGCCGACGGCGCGCGCGATGCGCTCGTGCAGCGCCGCGGCGTCGGCGTCGGCGGCGAGCAGTGCGACGCGCTGGCCGTCGCGGAGTCCGAGCAGCGCGAGCGCCGCGTCGGGCTCCCGCGGGCAGCCCGGACCGGGCGCGCCGGCGCCGGC
>CAZQYK010000485.1:0-6034 GCA_964597285.1 uncultured Spirochaetales bacterium | reverse complement strand
ACGCGCGCGGCGGCCGGACCCCCCACCGCAGCCCCCCCCGTGCCTACCGGGGGCAGCCGCCCGCCATCGAGGACAGCGAGCCGGTAGACTGGGCCCAGCGCCTCGTCGATGTCGTGCGTCACGAAGATCGCCGTCAGCGCGAGCGTGCGGCGCAGCGCGTCGAAGGACTGCTGCAGGGTCTCGCGCGTCAGCGGGTCGAGCGCGCCGAAGGGCTCGTCGAGCAGCATCAGCGCCGGGCGCGCCGCGAGCGCGCGCGCGAGGCCGACGCGCTGCTGCTGCCCGCCCGAGAGCTCGTCGGGGCGGCGCTCGCGGAACTCGGCCGGATCGAGCTCGACGCGCTCGAGCAGCTCGTCGACGCGGCGCGCGATCGCGCCGCGCTCCCAGCCGAGCAGCCGCGGCGTGATCGCGACGTTCTCGGCGACCGTCAGGTGCGGGAACAGGCCGATGCGCTGGAAGCAGTAGCCGATGCGCCGGCGCAGCTCGGGCCCGGGCAGCTCGCGCGTGTCGCGCCCGTCGATGCGCACGCTGCCGGCGCTCGGCTCGACCAGGCGGTTCACGAGGCGCAGCAGCGTCGTCTTGCCCGAGCCCGACGCGCCGACCAGCATCAGGAGCTCGCCCTCGGCCACCTCGAGAGACACGCCGTCGACCGCGACGCGCTCGCCGAAGCGGCAGCAGAGCGAGCGCAGCTCGATCACGTCCGCGTCGCGACCCAGAGCTTCGCGTACTTGAGGCGCACGTAGTGGGCGGCGAGGTAGGCCAGCAGCAGTCCGCGCCAGCCGTCGAGGAAGCCGCGGCGCAGCACGTAGAACACGAAGAAGCGCGCCGGCGGGCGAACGATCAGGTCGACGAGGCGTGCGCGACGGCCCTCGGCGCGCAGCCCCTCGGCCATGATGGTCGTGTAGCGGTCGATCGTGCGCAGATGGTCGTCGAAGCTGCGGTACGGGTCGTGGCGCAGCTCGCCGGGCAGGCGGCGCACGGCGCCGTCGACCGCGACGCGGTCGTGCGGGTCGCGGCCGCCCCACGCGCCGCGGCGGCGGTCGAACAGGCGCCGCTTCCAGTCCGGATACCAGGTGCCGTGGCGGATCCAGCGACCGAGGTAGCGCGACACGCGCGACACCTCGTAGCCGGCGGCGCCGGCGAAGCCCGCTGCGCGCGCTGCCTCGATGCCGTCGCGCAGCTCCGGCGACACGCGCTCGTCGGCGTCGATGCAGAACACCCAGTCGTGGCGCGCGGCGCGGATCGCGAACTCCTTCTGCGCGACGTGGCCGGGCCAGTCGCGCTCGATCACGCGCGCGCCGCGCGCGGCGGCGAGCTCGCGCGTGGCGTCACGCGAGTGCGAGTCGACGACCAGCACCTCGTCGCACCAGTCGAGCGAGTCGAGGCAGGCGCCGAGGCGGTCGGCTTCGTCGAGCGCGACGATGCACGCACTGACGGGGATGCGTCCGGTGGCGTCGGCCACGCCGAGCCCTCCGCGTTCAGTCGGAGAAGCCGACCAGCGCCTCGAGCGCGGGCCACTCGATCGCGCCCTGCGCCGCGAAGGCGCGCAGCAGCAGCTCGCGGTCGGGCTCGTCGCCGCCGGCGCGGAACTTCTCGACGGCGGCGCGCAGGTCGGACTCCGGCGGCTGCGCCGGCGCGTCCTCTTCGAGCGTCCCGTCCTCGTGCGCGAGCCCGACGAGGCCGAGCCACTCGAGCAGCAGCGGCTTGCGGCACTCGAGGAAGTAGACCGCGAGCAGCTCCTCGGCCACCGGGCTCGCCGCGACGCGCGCGAGCGCGCGGCGCACCGCCTGCGCGCGCTTCTCGAAGGGCTGGCGGCGCAGGTAGACCGGGCGCGCCTTGATCGCGACCGCCGCCGCGTCGACCGCCTCGCGGAACATCGCCGGCGACTCGGCCGACAGCACGCGCAGCATCGCGACGGCCTCTTCGGGGCTCATCCGGGCGAAGACCTCGAACGAACGCATGGGCGGCGCCTCCGGGGCCGACGTTCTAGCACAGCCGCGAACGGCCCCAGGCTTCCCGGGCCCCCGCAGTCGCGGTGAGCACGAGCGCGGCGGCGAGCGCCGAGTGCAGCGCGGTGACCTCGACCGGGATGCCGGTCAGGACGTTCGCGACGCCGACGGCGACCTGCGCGGCGCCGAGCGCCGCGGCGGCGCGCGCGAGGCCCGCGAGCCGGCCCGGGCCGCGCGCGAGGGCCGCCCACGCGAGGAGCGCAGCGAGCAGCAGGTAGCCGTTCGTGCGGTGCAGCAGGTGCAGCCCGACCGCGCCGCGCCAGCTCGGGAACCACAGCCCGCCGTTGCAGGTCGGCCACTCGGGGCACGCGAGGCCGGCGTAGCGCGACGACACGAGGCCGCCGAGCGCGATCTGCGCGACGAGCAGTGCGATCACACCAGCGAGCGCGCGCCGCGCGGCCGGCGAGGGCGCCGGCGCCGGCACCGCGCCGCGCGCGCGGTCGCGCAGCTCGAGCGCGATCCACGCGAAGCAGGCCGCGATCGAGCTGCCGGTCAGCAGGTGCGAGGTCACCGTCCACGCGGCCAGCAGCTTCCACACCGTCAGCGCGCCGAGCACGATCTGCACCGCGAGCAGCGCGGCGCCGATCGCGAGCAGCGGGCGCAGCGGGTCGCCCGGCGCGCTGCGCCGCCACGCGGCGAGCGCGAGGCCGGCGAAGCAGAGCGTGACGCCGCCGGCGAGCGCGCGGTGCGACCACTCGAAGGCGATCTCGAGGTCCATCCGCGGGACGAGCTCGCCGAAGCACAGCGGCCAGTCGGGGCACGCGAGGCCGGCGCCGTGTGCCCGCACCAGCGCGCCGAGCACGATCAGCGCGGCCGTCATCGCGACGAGCGCGGCGAAGCCGGCGGCGAGCGGGGGCGACGCGTCCGGGCGCGCGCCGGCGCCCCGTTCTAGCATGCCCGCCTTCTCCACCCGAGCCACCCTAGGCGATGCCCGAAACCCCGTCGAACGGCGCCGTGCAGGTGCGCGCGCTCACCAAGCGCTACGGCGCGCGCGAGGCGCTGCGCGGGCTCGACCTCGACGTCCCGCGCGGTGTCTGCTTCGGCCTGCTCGGTCCGAACGGCGCCGGCAAGTCGACGACGGTCGGCGTCCTGACGACGCTGCTCGCGCCGAGCGGCGGCGAGGCGCGGGTGCTCGGCCACGACGTCGTGCGCGAGCGCGCCGCGGTGCGGCGCCGGCTCGGCGTCGTCTTTCAGGAGCCGGCGCTCGACCCGGAGCTGACGCCGCGCGAGCAGCTCGCGCTGCACGCGCGCCTGTTCCACCTCGACGACCCGGCCGCGCGCGCCGCCGACTGGATCGAGCGCCTCGGCCTCGGCGAGCACGCCGACGTCGCGGCCCGCAAGCTCTCGGGCGGGCTCAAGCGGCGCGTCGAGATCGCGCGCGGCCTGCTGAACCGCCCGGGCGTGCTCTTCCTCGACGAGCCGACCTCCGGCCTCGACGTCGCCGCGCGCGCGCGGATCTGGGACGAGCTGCGCGCGCTGCGCCGCTCGGGCGACACGACGCTCTTCCTGACGACGCACTCGATGGAAGAGGCCGACGCGCTGTGCGACGCGATCGCGATCGTCGACGCCGGCCGCGTCGTCGCTGCCGGGACGCCCGACGCGCTCAAGGCCGCGCTCGGCGGCGACGTCGTGACGCTCGCGCTCGAGCGCCCGGACGCCGCGCGCGAGCGCCTCGCCGCGCTCGAAGGCGTGCGCCGCGTCGTCGCCGAGGATGCCGGGCCGGGCCGGCCGGCGCGGCTGCGCGTCGCGGTGGCCGACGGCACGCGCCGCCTGCCGGCGCTGCTCGACGCGGCGCGCGACGCCGGCGTGCTCGAGGTCGACCTGCGCCGGCCGACGCTCGAGCACGTCTTCCTGCACCACACCGGGCACGCGTTCGAGGACGCGGAGTGAGCGCCTTCGGGGCCGCGCTCGGCGACCTCGCCGGGTCGGTCGGTCGCGCGCTGGGCGACCTCGCGGCACTCACCGGCCGCGAGCTGCGTCGCTACGCGCGCGACCGCGCGTACTGGGTCGGCCAGATCGCGTTCCCGCTCGTCTTCGTCGCGTTCGTCGGCTTCGGGCTCGACGACGTCGTGCGCCTGCCGAGCGGCGCGTCCTACGTCGGCCACCTCGCGACCGGCCTGCTCGCGATGCTCGTCGGCTCGGGCGCCGTCGGCGGCGGCTTCTCGCTGATGGAGGACCGCGCGAGCGGCTTCCTGCGCGCGCTGCTCGTCGCGCCGGTCTCGCGCGTGAGCCTGGTGCTCGCGAAGCTCGTCGCGCGCGCGCTCGCGAGCGTCGCGCTCGTCGTGCTGCTCGGCGGCGTGCTCGCGCTCTTCACGCCGCTGCGCGTCCACGATCCGCTCGCTGGCCTCGTCGCGGTCGCGACGATCACGGCGATCTTCGTCGCGCTCGGCGTCGCGCTCGCGGCGTCGCTGCGCCGGCTCGAGTCGTTCCGGCTCGTCGCGGCCCTCGTGACGGTCCCGCTCTACCTCTTCTCCGGGATCTTCTACCCGGTCTCGACGCTGCCGGCGCCCACCCGCTGGCTCGCCCACGTGAACCCGCTGACCTACGGGGTCGACCTGCTGCGGCACGCGCTGCTCGGGGTGCACGAGCTGCCGCCCGCGCTCTCGGCGGCCGTGCTCGGCGCGCTCGCGCTCGCGGCCGTCGCGGTCGCGGTGGTCGCGTTCGACCGGGGCACCCGGGGCTAGGAGGCCGACTCGAGAGTCGGCCGACGCGCAGCGAGCCGAAGGCGAGCGAAGGCGGGCCCCTGCCGGGCTAGGGGTCTTCAGCTTCGCCGCCGAAAGGTCGATACCCTCGGACATGGACACCCAGGTGCAGCGAACCTCCTCCCAGGACCCGCGCCGCCTGCGCGAGCTGATGGCCCGCGCCGAGACCCTCGCGCGCGACCACGGTCTGCGCTCGGTGGTGGTGGGCCTGTCGGGCTTCGACGGCGACCTCGCGTTCCCGGGCATCGTCGACTACATCGAGAGCGCGCTCCGCGTCGACGACTCGATCTTCCGGATGACGCGCGAGCGCGTCGTGCTGGTGCTGACCGACGTCGACGAGAAGCAGGCCGGCGCGATCGTCGCGCGGCTGCTCGACGAGTACCGCGAGCGCTGCCCGACCGTCTCGGAGCCGGCCGTGGGCCTCGGCACCTTCGCGGTCGAGCCGGGCGTCGTCGACCTGTCGCTCAAGCAGGTGCTGCCGGCGATCTTCGCGTCGCCGCCGAAGGCCCACTAGGGCTTTCGGGTCCCGAGAGATCCCCCCGGCCGCGTCCCCACGCCGGCCCCGGGCACGGTACCCTTGCGCGCCCATGGCCCAGATCCACCCGACCGCGATCGTCGACGGCGACGTCGACCTGGCGCCCGACGTCGAGATCGGGCCGCACTGCGTCGTCCGCGGCCGGGTGCGGATCGGCGCCGGCACGCGGCTGCTCGGCAGCGCCTACCTGCAGGGCCCGCTCGAGATCGGGGCCCGCAACCGGATCTACCCGTTCGCGACGCTCGGCTTCGCGCCGCAGCACCTGGGCTGGGACCCCGACCGCCCCGGCGCCGGCCTCGCGATCGGTGACGACAACTGCTTCCGCGAGTCGGTGACGATCTCGCGCGCCGCGTCCGACGACGCGCCGACCCGCATCGGCGACGGCACGTACTGGATGGCGAACGCCCACGCCGGCCACGACTGCGAGGTCGGCGACCGCTGCGTGATCGCGAACGGCGCGCTGCTCGGCGGCAACGTGCGCCTCGGCGCCGGTGTGCTCGTCGGCGGCAACACGGCGATCCACCAGCACTGCCAGGTCGGCCGCGGGGCGCTGCTGAGCGGCGCGATGGGCCTGAGCAAGGACCTGCCGCCCTTCTTCATGCTCACCGGCAGCAACATCGCCGGCAGCCTGAACATGGTCGGCATGCGCCGCGCGAAGATGCCGCACGACGAGATCGACGACGTGCGCTGGGTCTACAAGACCCTCTACCGCCGCGGCCTGTCCTACAAGCAGGCGCTCGAGGCGCTCGAGGAGCGCCTGGCGCGCCCGCTCGTCACCGAGTACCTGGCCT
>CAZQYK010000484.1:0-2623 GCA_964597285.1 uncultured Spirochaetales bacterium | reverse complement strand
CCCGACGCCGCGCACCGAGCGCACGCCGCAGGTCCAGCGCTGCACGCCGAAGATCTCGTCGGGGATGCGGATCCGGAGGTCGCGGCGCACGGCGAGCTGGCACGCGAGGCGCGCACCGCGCGCCAGCTCGCGTCGGCCGATCCGCGCGCGCTCGACCGGCTGCGGGGCCGGCGCGTCGCCGTGCACGACCGCGCGGCACTGCCCGCAGGTGCCCTTTCCGCCGCACGCCGACGGCAGCGCGATTCCCGCTGCGCCGAGCGCGTCGAGGAGCTTCGCGCCGAGCGGCGCGTCGATCGTGCGCCGTCCGTTGATCTCGACGCGCGCGACGCCCTCGGGCAGCAGCACGCGGCGCGCGAGCAGGATCAGCCCGACCAGACCCAGCACGAGCGCGGAGAAGTACGCGACGGCGAGCAGCGTGCCGCTCATTCGAGCTCGATCCCCGCGAAGCCGAGGAAGGCCAGCGACATCAGGCCCGCGACGACGAAGGTGAGCCCGATGCCGCGCAGGCCCTCGGGCGCGTCGCCGTAGCGCAGGCGCTCGCGGATCGCGGCGAGCAGGCACAGCGCGAGCGCCCAGCCGAAGCCGCTGCCGGCGCCGTACACGGCGCTCTCGGCGAGCGTGTAGCGGCGCTCCGCCATGAAGAGCGAGCCGCCGAGGATCGCGCAGTTGACCGTCACGAGCGGCAGGTAGACGCCGAGGCGCGCGGCGAGCGCCGGCGCGAAGCGGTCGAGCGCCATCTCCAGGATCTGCACGAACGCGGCGATCACGCCGACGAAGCTGATCAGGTCGAGGAAGGAGAGGTCGACCTCCGGGAGCCCCGCCCACGCCCACGCGCCGGGCGCGAGCAGGTGCGCCTGGATCAGCTGGTTCAGCGGCAGCGTGACGCTCTGCACCGCGAAGACCGCCGCGCCGAAGCCGAGCGCGGTGTCGAGCCGGTCGGAGACGGCGAGGAACATGCACATGCCGAGCAGGAACGACAGCGCGAGGTTCTCGACCAGCGCGGCGCGCACGAAGAGCTCGAGCCACTCGGTCATGCCGGCTCCTCCGCGGCGGCCGGCGCCGCCTCGATCTCGCGCGGAGCCGGCGCGCGGCGCGCGGCGCGCACGCCCCAGACGAAGAGGCCGATCAGGAAGAACGCGCTCGGCGAGCGCAGCATCAGCGCCACCGGCTGGAACCAGCCCCCGTCCTCGGCGAGCGGCAGCAGCGGGACGCCGAAGATCGAGCCCGAGCCGAGGAGCTCGCGCACGCTGCCGACGCCGACGAGGATCAGCGAGTAGCCGAGGCCGTTGCCGAGCCCGTCGAGCGCGCTCGCGCCGATGCCCCGGTGCATCGCGAAGCTCTCGGCGCGGCCCAGCACGATGCAGTTCGTGACGATCAGTCCGACGAAGACCGAGAGCTGGCGGCTCACCTCCCAGACGAAGGCCTGGAGCACCTGGTCGACCACGATCACGAGCGTCGCGATGATCGTGATCTCGACGATCAGCCGCACGCTGCGCGGCACCTGGCGGCGCAGCGCGCTGATCGCCGCGTTCGAGCCGACGAGCACCGCGGTCACCGCGGCCGACATGACCAGCGCGGTCTTCACGCTGCGGGTCACGGCGAGCGCCGAGCAGACCCCGAGCACCTGGAGCAGGATCGGGTTCTCGTCGAGGAGCGGCCGGCCGAGGATCCGCAGCGGGGACTCGTCGCGTTCCACTACGCGCCCCTCCGCTCGGCGGCGATGCGCTCCAGGTACGGGCCGAATCCGTCGGGACCGAGCCAGAAGCGCAGCAGGTCGGTAACGCCGTCGCCGGTCTTCGTCGCGCCGGAGATGCCGTCGACGAGGTGAGCCGCGTCGGGATCGCCGGGGTAGACCGCGCCGCGCGCGACGCCGAGCCGGATCCTCCCCGCGTCGTCGCGGACGCGCTTGCCCGGCCACTGCGCGCGCCACCGTGGGCTCTGGATCTCGGTGCCGAGCCCGGGCGTCTCGGCCTGCTCGTGGAAGTCGAGCCCGCGCACCGTCTCGCCGTCGGCGTCGAGCGCGAGATGGCCGCGCAGCGTCGACACGTAGCCCGCGCCATGGACCGGCAGGACCACGAGACGCAGCCCGCCGGCGTCGCGCAGCTCGTAGACCAGCGCGTGGTCGGCGCGGCGCTCGATGCCCGCGAGGTCGCGCTCGGGCGGGAGCGCGACGCTCTCCGCCGGATCCATCACCGCCTGCGAGAGGTCGAACGCGTCGGGGTCGACCCCGGGCGCATAGCGGCCGCTGTCGAGCTCGACGACGCGCGTCTCGAGGCGCCCGCTGCCGAGGGGCCCGAGCGCGGTCTCGAGGCCCGGCACCGACGCGACGAGCTCGCGGATCCGCCCGCTGCGGTCGGCCGCGCGGTGCGCCTCCTGGTACGGGCGCAGCCACTCGACCGACGCCGCGATCGCGGCCGAGCACGCCGCGCACACGAGCAGCGTCACCGCGAGCGCGCGGGCCGGGGTGTCGAGCGCAGCGCTCTCAGCCGGCAATGGACCTCCTCCGGCGTCGCACGAGCGCGCGCGCGGCGAGCTGGTCGAGCAGCGGTGCCGACACGTTGCCGAGCAGGATCGCGAGGAGCACGCCCTCGCGGTGCGCGGGGTTCGCGACGCGCAGCGCGAC
>CAZQYK010000483.1:0-7436 GCA_964597285.1 uncultured Spirochaetales bacterium | reverse complement strand
GCGCGAGCTCGGGCAAGGGCCAGGTGGTGGACGCCGCGATGGTCGACGGTGCGGCGCTGCTGATGGCCTTCATCCACGGCTTCTACTCGCTCGGCGGCTGGGGCGAGCGCGGCACCAACCTTCTGGATACGGGCGCGCACTTCTACGAGGCGTACGAGACGAAGGACGGCAAGCACGTCTCGATCGGCTCGATCGATCCGAGCGACACATACTTGCCGTCGGCGGTCTCGTAGACGTCGTACCAGGGCGCGCCGCCGTCGAGCATGTTCGTCCCGGCCGCGTCGCTCCAGAAGCCCGACTGCTGCGCGCCGTGGAAGATCGTCATCAGCGCCGCGGCGCCGTCGACCATCGCCGCGTCGACGACCTGGCCCTTCCCCGAGCGCACGCGCTCGAGCAGCGCGCAGACCATCCCGAACGCGAGCAGCAGGCCGCCACCGCCGAAGTCGCCGATCAGGTTGATCGGCGGCGTCGGCGGCTGGCCGGCGCGCCCGATGTGGGCGAGCACGCCGGCGAGCGCGATGTAGTTGATGTCGTGGCCGGCGGCCTGCGCGAGCGGTCCGTCCTGGCCGAAGCCGGTCATCCGGCCGTAGACGAGCGCCGGGTTGCGCGCGAGGCAGGCCTCGGGCCCGAGGCCGAGCCGCTCCATCACGCCGGGACGGAAGCCCTCGAACAGGCCGTCGGCGCGCTCGACCATACGCAGCACGGTGTCGACGCCGTCGGCGCACTTCAGGTCGACGCAGACGCTGCGGCGCCCGCGCGAGAGCAGGTCGTAGGCGGGGCGCGCGGCGAAGGGGTCGGGGCCGGGACGCACGACGCGGACGACCTCGGCGCCCATGTCGGCGAGCACCATCGCGCAGTACGGGCCCGGGCCGATGCCCGCGATCTCGAGCAGCCGGATGCCGTGCAGCGGTCCCAACGCGCTCCCTCCTCGGCGAAAGGGGCCGCAGGATACCCGCTCGGCGCGCCCTGGCGCCCAGAGTGGGCGAGAATCCCCCCGGGAGCCAGGGTCGTTCACCCAAATGGGTTAGAAATCGACACGTCGATTTCATCGCGACGGAGGGCGCGGCGCCCTCGCGGCGGCTGGTATTTCTCTCCTCGCAGTGAACAAGGGGGCGCCAGATGGCATCAGGGGCAATCGGCCATCACGAGACGGCGGCTCTCGGAATCCGGAATTCCGATCGAGTGCTCTCGACCCGCCCGCTAGCCCGCTGCTGAGGATCAATCAACACGGAGTAACGGTCCGCACTCCTTCAGGGCAGTTTGGTTGACCCTCGGGGCCCGTCCGATCCAGGTCGGACGGGCCCTTCGCGTTCCGGTTGCGCATCGCGCGCCGGTGGACGCGCGGCGCTCCCTGTGGGCATACTCGCCGTCGAAGGGCGGGCGACGCTGGCCCGGCGGCGCCCGCAGCGGACCATGGACGAGCGCGCCCACAGCCTGATCGACCGCATCTACGCGGCCGCCCTGGACCCTCGCGTGTGGCAGGAAGTCACCGAGGGCGTGAGCGAGATCTTCGACGGCGCCCCGACCACGCTCGGCTTCGTGATCCCGGGCGGCGGGCCGGTCGGGATCCGCCATGCGGTCGGAATCGAGCCCGAGCGCTGGACGACCTACTTCGAGCACCTGCTGAAGGACGTGCCGTGGTCGGCGCGATGCATGTACGAGTTCGCCAACCGCTGGGGCCACCTCGGAGAGGTGCTCGGCCACGTCGACCTCGCCCGCACCGGTCTCTACACGGACTGGATGCAGCCGCAGGGGCTCGCACCCGCCTGGCCGGGAGGCCACACGATCGTCAGCGAGAAGGGTGAGCCGCTCGGCGGCTTCTCGGTGTTCCAGCGCGACGGCGCGGACGCTTTCGAGGCGCGCCAGTATGCCGAGGCGGATGCCTACGTTCCGCACTTGCGGCGCTCGCTCCAGCTGCACCTGTCATTGCGCGGCGCACAGCGCGTCCACCTCGCGCTCGCCGAGGCGATCGACCGCCTGCCGACGGGCCTGCTGCTGCTCGACGCGAACCGCAACGTCGTCGTGCAGAACACCGGCGCCGAGCGCATCGTCGCCGCGAGCGACGGCTTCCGCGTCGACCGCAACGGCCCGAGCGCGGCCGACGCGCGCGAGAACGCGACGCTCCAGCGCCTGATCGCCGACGCGATGGACGCGCGCGAGGGGCGCGAGCTCGCGGCCGCCGGCTTCGTCGCGGTGAGCCGCCCGTCGGGAGAGCGCGCGTACGCGGTGATGGTGACGCCGCTGCTCGCGGCGCCGCCCGGCAACGCCGTGGTCAGCGACGCCGTCGTCGCGGTCTTCGTCGCCGACCCGAGCGCACGCGTCGTCGCCGGGCCGGAGGCGCTGACCGAGCTCTACCAGCTGACGCACTCCGAGGCCGAGCTCGTGCGGCTGCTCGCCTCCGGCCTCTCGCTCGAGGAGGCCGCCGAGCGGCGCGGCGTCAGCCTCAACACCGCGCGCAGCCACCTGAAGCACGCGTTCGCCAAGACCGACACGAGCCGACAGGGCGAGCTCGTGCGGCTGATCGTCTCCGGCGTCGGGCAGATCCGCCAGGTCTAGGCGGGCCGCTAGTCGTCGGGCTCCGCGAGCGTCAGCTCGACCATCAGCTCGCCGGCGAGCTTCTCGAGCGCGCCGCGCAGCTCCTCGGGACTCGCCTCCGACGGCACGCGCAGGCCGGCGCGCACGTGGAAGAGCGTCTCGCCGGACATCGGTGCGCTGCTCGTGTGCGACTCGAGCTCCTCGACGTTGACGCCGCGCTCGGCCAGCGCGTGCGCGATCTCGCGCACGATGCCGGGCCGGTCGAGCCCGACCGCTTCGAGGCGCAGCCGCGCGGCCGAGGCGGGCGGCTCCGACGCCGTCGCGGTCGCGACCATCACGCGCAGCCCGCGCCCGTCGAGCGCGCCGAGCGCGCGCGCGAGCTCTTCGGCGCGCTCCTCGGCCACCTCGACGCGGAGGAGCCCTGCGAACTGGCCGGCGAGGTGCGCCATGCGGCTCTCGAGCCAGCTCGCGCCGTGCGCGGCGACGGCCTCGGAGATCGCCTCGACCAGACCGGGCCGGTCCGGAGCGATCACCGTCAGCACGAGCGAGGCGTTCGGCATCTTCTCGGATTCCCAGGGATTTCTGGGTCTATCCCCCAAATGGGTGATAAAACCGGGGCGTCGAATTCATCCCTATGGAGGGCGTCGGTCGGGGCGCGGCGCCCTAGCTTGCGGCCATTGGTGTGATCTCAAGCTTCTAAAACCAAAGGTCCGCATCCCTTTCGAACCGAGGTCGCACCATAGGAGCCCGTTCCCTGCGCAGCAAGGAACGGGCTCCGCGTGTGTGCGCCGTTTGACAGCCCCGGGCGGCCCGCGACACTCGGCCCGGTGCGGCGTCGTCGCTGGATCCCTCTGCTGATCGGCCTGGCCGCGCTCGTCGCGCTCTTCGTGGTGCTGCGCCGCGCCGTCGGGCTCGAGTTCGCGCCGGAGGCGATCCGCGAGTCGGTCGAGCGCTTCGGGATCTGGGCGCCAGTCGCCTACGTCGGGATCGTCGCGTTCCGCGTGCCGCTCGGGCTGCCGTCGGCGATCGTGCTGATCGGCGGCGGGGCTGCCTTCGGCGGCGCGGCCGGGACGCTCTACGGCGCGGCCGGGCTGCTGATCTCGGCCGTCGTCGTGTTCCTCGGCGCGCGCTGGAGCGGGCGCGACGCGCTCGCGGCGCGGATCCCGCCGCGCCTGCAGCCGCTGCTCGAGGTCGCCGGCTCGCGCCTCGGCGCGGTGTTCGTCGCCCTCGCCACCGCGTACCCGATGAGCGTGATCTCGCTGTGCCACCTGCTCGCCGGGCTGACGCGGATGTCGCTGCCGGTGTTCGTCGTCGCGGCCGGCGTCGGTGCGCTCGGCCGCGCGTCACTCTACACCTACTTCGGCAGCAGCCTGATGGAGGCCGACCTCGGCCGGATCCTGCTCGCGAGCGCCGCGCTGCTCGCGGCGATGCTGCTGCCGCTGGCGTTCCCGACGCCGCGCAGCTGGCTGCTCGAGACCTTCGCGCGGCGCGAGTCGCCGTAGCGGCGAGAGGAGAGGTCGATGGGAGATCCGATCCACGGCGCGATCGAGCGCTGGCACCGCTACCTCACCGGCCGGCTCGAAGGCGGGCTCGACGAGCTGTTGCACGACGACGTCGTGTTCCTGTCGCCGGTGGTCTTCCGGCCCCAGCAGGGCAAGGACGTGACGAAGCTCTACCTGCGCGCCGCCCAGCAGGCGCTGCCCGGGGAGAGCGGGAGCGGCACCGACGCCGGCGGAGGCGGCGCGTTCCGCTACACGAAGGAGATCCTGTCGGGCCACCATGCGGCGCTCGAGTTCGAGACGCAGGTGGGCGGCAAGTACGTCAACGGCGTCGACCTGATCACCTGCGACGACGCCGGCCGCATCGTCGAGTTCCGCGTGATGATCCGCCCGCTCCAGGCGGTGAACGCGGTGCACGAGCAGATGAGGTCGATGCTCGAGAAGCTGTCGGGCTGAGGGCACCGGAGGCCGCGCGGTGGTGCACGACCAGATGAGGTCGATGCTCGAGAAGCTCGCGAAGGCCTAGTCGCGGACCAGCCGGCGGTACGCGCCGAGGTGCCGCAGCACCGCCTCCTCGTCGCCGGCGCGCTCGCACAGGCGCGCGAGGTTGAAGTGGGCCTCGGCGCAGCCGGGGTCGTCGGCGAGGCACGCCGCGTACAGCCCGCGGGCCTCGTCGTCGCGGCCGCGATCCTCGAGCACGACGGCGAGGTCGAAGCGCGCGGTGACGTCGGCGGGGCGCGCGTCGAGAGCGGCGCGGTAGTGCGCCTCGGCGTCGGCGAGGCGGTCGGCCTCGTGGTCGAGGCAGCCGAGATTCACGTGCGCGTCGGCGTGGCGCGGGTCGAGCGCGAGCGCCCGCGCGTACGCGTGGCGCGCGCGCTCCGCGTCGACCGGCTCGAGCTCGCAGCCGAGGCGGTACCAGCCGTCGGCGTCGCGCCCGCCGTCGCGTCGCGCCGGAAGTGAGCGCGCCGGCGCGCGGCGGCGCGCGTCGCCGTCGAAGTCGAACACCATCTGGCCCGACTCGGGGCTCCACTGGCGCCCGTGCTCGCGGACGACGAGCTCGCCGGCCGCGCTCGCGAGCCCGAGCTCGCAGAGGTCGCGCTCGGGCGGCAGCTCGGCGCGCAGCCGAGCGAGCGCGCGACGCACGCGGCGCGGCGTCACGCCGGCGGCCGGCAGGTCGCGCAGCCGGCGCAGGAACGCGAGGTCGCGGAAGTCGAAGCGCAGCTCGCCGCGCGGGCCGCGGCGCGGCGAGACGAGCGCGGCGTGCGCCAGCGAGCGCACGCGCGCGGCGCTCACGCCGAGCAGCTGCGCCACCTCGCGGACGCCGTAGGTCGAGCTCGCCGGCTGCATGCACTCCGCGCCCGCCGGGCGGCGGGCGACCCCCCTGGAGCGGCGCGCTAGCTGCGGCGCGCCGCCTTCTTCTTGCGCGCCCCGCCCGATCCGCCCGCGGCGCGCTTCGGCCCCTTGCGCGCGCCCTTCTCGCCGGCCGGACGGCCGAGGCTCGCCTTCAGCGCCTCCATCAGATCGATGATCTTCGCCTCGGGCTCGGGCGCCTCGGCGAAGGTCACCTCCTCGCCCTCGACCTTCTGCGCGATCACCTGCTCGACGCGCTTCTTCACCTCGTCCTCGTACTGCTCGGGCTCGAAGCGCTCGCTCGCGATCTGCTCGATCAGCTGCACCGCGAGCTTCAGCTCGGCGTCGGAGGGCGTGGCGTCGCTGCGCTCGACCTCGTCGAAGGAGCGCAGCTCGTCGGCGTAGCGCAGCTGCTCGAGGATCAGCCCCCTCTGGAACGGCCGCACGAGCACCAGGTACTGCTTGCCGCGCGCTGCGTAGGTCGCGATCGCGCAGCGGCCGGTCTTCTCCATCGCGGCCGAGAGCAGCGCGTAGGGCTTGTCGCCGCCCTTGTCGGGCCCGAGGTAGTAGGCCTTCTCGAAGTGCAGCGGGTCCACCTGGTCGAGCGGCAGGAACTCCTGGATCTCGATGCGCTGCGAGCTCTCGGCCTCGAGCGCCTTCAGCTCCTCGGGCTTGAAGATCACGTACTGGCCCTTCGCGAACTCGTAGCCCTTCACGATCTCGTCGCGCGGCACGACCTTCTCGTCGGCCGGGCACCAGTACTGCTGCTTGAGGCGCGAGCCGCACTGGTGGAGCATGTTGAACGAGATCTGGCCGCTCGAATCGGTGGTCGTGTAGAGCTTGACCGGAATCGACACGAGTCCGAACGAGATCGTCGCGGTCGAGATCGCGCGAGCCGGCATGGCGGAGACCCTTACGCTAGCCCCACAGGGGCGTCAACTTCGGCGGCCCGAGCCCGCCGGGGGCTCGGAGAGGGATCGGTGGCCCGGAGCGACGAGCTGAGCCGCGGCCTGCGGGCCTACCGAAGCAAGCGCGATGCCGACCGCACGCCGGAGCCCTTCGGCGGCGAGCGCGGCGCGCGGCCGGGCCTGTACGCGGTGCAGCAGCACGCGGCGCGGCGGATGCACTGGGACCTGCGGCTCGAGTGGAAGGGCGTGCTGTGGTCGTGGGCGGTGCCGAAGGGCCCGTCGCTCGATCCGGCCGAGAAGCGCCTCGCCGTGCACGTCGAGGACCACCCGGTCGAGTACGGCGACTTCGAAGGCGTGATTCCCGAGGGGAACTACGGCGCCGGCGCGGTGATCCTCTGGGACCTCGGCCGCTGGCGTCCGGCCGAGGACCCCGACGAGGGCCTCGCGCGCGGAAAGCTCCTGTTCGACCTCGACGGGTACAAATTGCGCGGCCGCTTCACGTTGGTCCGTACGGGGAGCCGCAAGCGCCCCCAGAGCGCGCGCAGCGAGCCGCAGGCGAGCGAAGATCGATCGAACTGGCTGTTGATCAAGAAGCCCGACGGCTTCGCGAGCGACGACCCCGACGCGCTCAACGACGCGTCGGTGCTGTCGGGATTGACCGTCGAAGAGCGGCGCGACGGCGCGCCGCGTCTCGAACGCGTGCGGCGCGCGGTCGCGAAGAGCGGCGCCCCGCGCGGCGCGCCGCGCGCGGCCGACCTGCGTCCGATGCTCGCCGAGCCCCTCGACGCGCCCTTCTCCGATCCCGACTGGCTCTTCGAGGTGAAGATCGACGGCTACCGGATGATCGGCGGGCGCGAGGCGGGCGAGGGCGTGCTCTACACGCGCAACGGACGACCCGCCGCGCGCCGCTTCCCGGAGATCGCGCACGCGCTCGCGGCGCTGCCCTTCGAGTCGCTCGTCGTCGACGGCGAGATCGTCGCGACCGACGCCGAGGGCCGGCCGAGCTTCGGCCGCCTCCAGCAGCGCGCGCAGATCGAGCGGCCGCGCGACGTGGAGCGCGCGCGCGTCGAGCGCCCGGTGCAGTACTTCGCGTTCGACCTGCTCGCGCTCGACGGCTTCGACCTGCGCGAGCTGCCGCTCGCGC
>CAZQYK010000482.1:0-4993 GCA_964597285.1 uncultured Spirochaetales bacterium | reverse complement strand
CCCGGTCTGGTGACCCGCCTCCGACCCATCCCTCTTGCAGACCCGAGGAGACTCCATGACCCCGTCCGGCGACCGCGACCGCGACCTCGTCCCCGTCCACGGCGGCCTCGCCGCGCCGGTCGACCGCGGGGTGCCGCTGTCTCGGCGCGCGCGCTTCGTCGCCGACGCGTCGAAGCTGCCGTCGCTGCGCGTGACGCGGGCCGACCTGTCGACGGTCTACCGGATCGCCGACGGCGCGCTCTCGCCGCTCACCGGCCCGATGCGCGAGGCGGTCTGGCACGGCGTGCTCGACGAACGGCGCATCGAGAGCGGCGGCAAGCCCTACGCGTGGACGATCCCGCTGGCGCTCCCGGCCTCCGACGACGAGGCCGCGGCGCTCGCGCGCGGCGGCTCGGCGGCGATCCGCAACGAGGAGGGCGAGATCGTCGGGCGCCTCGACGAGGTCGAGGTGTTCGACTGGGACAAGGCGAAGTACGTCCGGCGCGTCTACGGCACCGAGCGCACCGACCACCCGGGCGGCCGCCAGGTCGAGCAGGACGTGCGCACGAAGCTCGTCGGCGGCGAGCTGCACGCGCTGCCGCAGCCGCAGCACCCCGAGTACGGCGAGTACATGCTGTCGCCGCGGATGACGCGCGCGCTGATCCGCGACCGCAAGTGGGAGCGCGCGCTCGCGTTCCAGACGCGAAACCCGCTGCACCGCGCGCACGAGTACGCGCTAGTCGCCGGCGCCGAGCGCCTCACCGAAGGGGGCCACTTCACCGGCGTCGTGCTGAACCCGCTCGTCGGCGAGCTCAAGGGCGACGACGTGCCGGCCGTCGTGCGGATGCGCGCGTACCGCAAGCTCCACGACGACCGGCTCCTCGGCCAGGGCGACAAGGACGAGGCGCTGTGGCGCGAGGCCGGCTACGACCTCTCCGAGGTGTTCGAGCTGATCGGGCTCGACATCAAGATGTTCTACGGCGGGCCGTCCGAGGCGGTGATGCACGCGGTCTACCGCCAGAACTACGGCTTCAGCCACCTCGTGATCGGCCGCAAGCACGCCGACGCGCCCTACGAGGACGGGAGCCCGATCTGGGGCGACTTCGACGCGCAGGAGGAGTTCGACCGGCTCGCCGGCGGACTGCACCTCGAGCCGTGCAAGATCGGCTTCGCGGCGTACTACGAGTCGATCGGGCGTGTCGACCTGACCGACCGCCACCCCGACGAGAAGCCGCTGACCGTCAGCGGCACGCGCGTGCGCGAGCAGCTGCGCGGCGGCGAGCGGCCGGACCCGCGGATCATGCGCCCGGAGATCGCCGACATCCTGATCGACGCGTACCGCGGCTAGTTCCAGCCCGCGGCGCGGCCGGACGAAAGGAAGGGCGTGCGCATCGGCGTCCCGCGCGAGACCAAGGTCGTCGAGTACCGCGTCGGCATGGTGCCCGACGGGGCCGCGGCGCTGTGCGCCGCCGGCCACGAGGTGTGGGTCGAGAAGGGCGCCGGCGACGACTCGGGCTTCCCGGACGCGCTCTACGAGAGCCGCGGCGCGCGGCTGGTCGGCCGCGAGGAGGCCTGGGGGGCCGACCTCGTCGTCAAGGTCAAGGACCCGCTGCCCGACGAGGTGGCGCTGCTGCGGCCGGGCGCGGTGCTCTTCACCTATCTGCACCTCGCCGCGAACGCCGAGCTCACCCGGCGCCTGATCGACGCCGACGTGATCGCGATCGCGTACGAGACGATCCGCAACGCCGACGGCTCGGTCCCGGTGCTCGCGCCGATGAGCGAGGTCGCGGGGCGCCTCGCGGTGCAGATCGGGGTGTCGCTGCTCCAGCGCGACCAGGGCGGCAAGGGCATCCTGCTCGGCGGCGTGCCCGGCGTGATGCGCGGGCGCGTCACGGTGATCGGCGGCGGCACGGTCGGCGTCAACGCGGTGCGCGTCGCGCACGCGCTCGGCGCGGAGGTCGACGTGCTCGACGTCGACCTGAAGCGCCTGACCTACCTCTACGACATCTTCCGCGGCGAGCTGAACACGCTCTACGCGAACCGCGCGAACATCGAGCGCTCGGTGACGACGAGCGACCTCGTGATCGGCGCGGTCTACCTCGCCGGCCGCCGCGCGCCGACGCTCGTCACGGAGGCGATGGTGCGCGCGATGGAGCCGGGCTCGGTGATCGCCGACGTCGCGGTCGACCAGGGCGGCTGCGTCGAGACGATCCGCCCGACGACCCACGCCGACCCCACCTACCGTGTGCACGACGTGATCCACTACGGGGTCGCGAACATGCCCGGCGCCGTGCCGCGCACCTCGACCTTCGCGCTGACGAACACGACGCTGCCCTACGTCGAGCGGATCGCCGCGCAGGGCGTCGAGGCGGCGGTGGCCGAGGAGGCCGCGCTCGCGCAGGGCGCGAACGTCTGGCGCGGCGCGGTCGTGCACGCCGGCGTGGCCGAGTCGGTGGGGCTGCCGTATACCCGTCTCGAGGCGCTCGTCGGGCGGCGGTGAGCGCCCGCACGCCAGAGGGGGATCCGTGTCCGAGCTGAAGCTCGAGGAGTTCGAGTCGCGCCTGCGCCTGCGCCCGCTGAGCGTCGACGACTTCGACGCGCTCGTCGCGCTCCAGCGCAAGTGCTTCCCCGGCATCGCGACCTGGACCCGCGAGCACATCGAGAGCCAGATCCAGCACTTCCCGGAGGGCCAGATCTGCATCGAGCTCGACGGCGAGATCGTCGCGTCGTCGAGCAGCCTGGTCGTCGACTTCGGCGACTACGACGCGTGGCACAGCTGGCAGGAGATCGCCGACGGCGGCTTCATCCGCAACCACGACCCGGACGGCGACACGATGTACGGGATCGAGATCATGGTCGACCCGGAGCTGCGCGGCTATCGCCTGTCGCGGCGGCTCTACGGCGCGCGCAAGGCGATCGCGCGCGAGCGCAACCTGCGCCGCATCATCATCGGCGGGCGCATTCCGGGCTACGGCGCGCACGCGGACGAGATGAGCGCGCGCGAGTACGTCGAGCAGGTGGTCGAGAAGCGCCTGTTCGACCCGGTGCTCACCGCGCAGCTCGCGAACGGCTTCGTGCTCCAGGGCCTGATCCCGAACTACCTGCCGAGCGACGTCGAGTCGCGCGGCTACGCGACCTACCTCGAGTGGCGCAACCTCGATCACCTGCCCGACCCGTCGCGGCGGCTGCGCTCGGTGTGGAACCAGCGCATCGCGCTCGTGCAGTACCTGATGCGCGCGGTCGGCTCGTTCGACGACTTCGCGCAGCAGTGCCGCTACTACGTCGACACCGCCGGCGACTACCAGTCCGACTTCGTGCTCTTCCCGGAGCTCTTCACGACGCAGCTGCTCTCGGTGTTCGACGAGAGCCGCCCGGGCCTCGCGGCGCGGCGGCTCGCGGAGTACACGCCGCGCTACCTCGAGCTGATGAGCGACCTCGCGATGAAGTACAACGTCAACGTCGTCGGCGGCTCGCAGTTCGTCGAGGAGGACGGCGTGCTCCAGAACGTGTCGTTCCTGTTCCGGCGCGACGGCACGATCGAGCGGCAGGCGAAGCTGCACATCACGCCGAACGAGGCGCGCTGGTGGGGCGTGCAGGCCGGCAGCCACCTGAACGTGATGGACACCGACCGCGGCAAGGTCGCGGTGCTGATCTGCTACGACGTCGAGTTCCCGGAGCTGTCGCGGATCGCCGTCGACCAGGGCGCGAACATCCTCTTCGTCCCGTTCAACACGAACGACCGCCTCGGCTACCTGCGCGTGCGCAGCTGCGCGCAGGCGCGGGCGATCGAGAACCAGGTGTACGTGGCGATCGCCGGCTGCGCCGGCAACCTGCCCTCGGTCGAGAACGCCGACATCCACTACTCGCAGTGCGGCATCTTCACGCCGTCGGACGTCGGCTTCGCGCGCGACGCGATCGCCGCCGAGAGCACGCCGAACATCGAGACGGTGCTCGTGCACGACGTCGACATCGAGCTGCTGCGCCGCAACCGCAACGGCGGCACCGTGCGCCCGTGGACCGACCGCCGCCGCGACCTCTACCGCGTCGAGTGGATCGACCCGAAGGGGGAGAAGCGGGAGATCTGAGCGCTCCGGTGCAGGCGGCTCGGATCGACCTGCTCGCGTCGCGGCGCGGGCGCCGCTGGCTCTTCGCGCTGCTCTATCTCGCCGAGGGCGCGCCGATCGGATACGTCTGGTGGGCGCTGCCGACGCGTCTGCGCGCGGCCGGCGTGCCGATCGAGGACGTGACGCTGCTGTCGGCCCTCGTGACGCTGCCGTGGGCGTTCAAGTTCCTGTGGGCGCCGCTCGTCGACGCGTTCCGGCCGCGGCGCGCCGGGCTGCGCGCGTGGATCGCCGGCGCGCAGCTCGCGATGGGCCTGTCGCTGCTGCCGATCCTCTGGATCGACCCCGTCGCGCAGATGCCGCTGCTCGTCGTGGTGCTGCTCGTGCACGCGGTGAGCGCGGCGACGCAGGACGTCTCGATCGACGCGCTCGCGGTCGCGACGATCCCGCCCGGCGACCGCGGCGCGATGACCGGCTGGATGCAGGTCGGGATGCTGACGGGGCGCGCGCTCTTCGGCGGCGTCGGGCTCGCGGCCGAGCGCTGGATCGGCGCGGGCGGCGTCGTCGTCGGGCTCGTCGCGTTCGTCTGGCTCGCCGGCGGCGTGGTCTGGCTCGCGCGCGAGCGGCCGCGCGCGCCGACGCCGGCCGGGGAGGGCGGCGCCGGCGCCGGGATGCGCGCGTTCGGGCGCCGGCTGCGGGACGCGCTGACGCGGCCGGCGACCTGGATCGGCCTCGCGATCGCCGCGCTCGCCGGCGCCGGGATGGAGGCCACCGGCAGCGTCGCCGGGCCGATGCTGATCGACCAGGGCTTCGAGAAGGCCTCGGTCGGCCGCTTCTTCGCGCTGCCGGCGGTCGTCGCGATGGGCGCCGGCGCGCTCGCCGGCGGGCGGCTCTCGGACCGCGGGCGCCGCGACCGGCGGCTCGCGGCCGCGGTGCTCGCGCTCGCCGTCGGC
>CAZQYK010000481.1:0-9128 GCA_964597285.1 uncultured Spirochaetales bacterium | reverse complement strand
GAGCTGGCGCTGATGGAGCGCGTCCAGCAGGCGCTCGAGAACGAGCAGCCCGTGCGTTCGCTCGACCTCTCCGAGGAGGAGGAGAAGGCGCTTTCGGGCTATGCGCTGCTCACCGGAAAGCCGCTGCTCCTCGTGCTGAACGTCGCCGAGCACGCGGTCGCCGAGCCTCCCCCCGACGACGTCGCCCGCGCCGCCGCCGAGCGCGGGCTCGGCCTCGTCGTGCTGTCGGCGGCCGTCGAGATGGACATCGCCCAGCTCGAGGCGACCGAGCAGGCCGAGTTCCTCGCGTCGCTCGGGCTCGAGGAGCCCGCGAGCCACCGCTTCGTACGCGGCGCCTTCGACCTGATCGACCTGATCAGCATGCTCACCGCCGGCCCCGACGAGTGCCGCGCGTGGCCGATCGCGCGCGGCACTCCGGCGCCGCGCGCCGCCGGCAAGATCCACAGCGACATCGAGCGCGGCTTCATCCGCGCCGAGGTGATCCGCTGGGAGGACCTCGTGAAGCACGGCAGCGAGGCCAGGTGCCGCGAGGCCGGCGCGCTGCGCGTCGAGGGCAAGGACTACGTGATCCAGGACGGCGACGTCGTGAACTTCCGGTTCAACGTCTGAGCAGAGGGATTCGCGCTGGATGCAGTCCCGCACGAAGCGGCGCGCGCTCTCCGCGCTCTCGGTGGTGCTCTTCGTCGCGGCGGCGGCCTTGGTCGTCTTCGCGGCCGTGCTGATCCACGCCGGGGCCTACCCCGCGCCCGGCGAGGGCTCGCTCGGGCACGTCGGCGCGGTGATCGCCGGCGTCGTCGCGGGCTTCGCCGGGATCGTGACGGCGCTCTTCGGGCTCTGGGCGCGCTCGCGCGCGCGGGCGGTGCGAGGCGGGTGATGGACCTGAACCAGGTGACGGTGCCGTGCGACGATCTCGACGCGTCGGTCGACTTCTACCGACGGCTCGGGCTGCGGCTGATCGTGCACGACCCGCCCGACTACGCGCGCTTCGCGTGTCCCGTGGGCAGCGCGACCTTCTCGGTGCACCGCGTGCCGCACGGGCCGCTCGAGCGCGGCGGCGTCGTCTACTTCGAGCTCGACGACCTCGACGGGGCGGTGCGCCGGCTCGAGGCCGAGGGCCTGCGCTTCGACGCGCCGCCGCGCGACCAGCCGTGGCTGTGGCGTGAGGCGCACCTGCGCGACCCTGCGGGCAACCGCATCTGCCTGTTCCGCGGCGGCGCGAACCGCCTCGACCCGCCGTGGCGGCTGCGCGACCGCGACTGACGCGCGGGTGGCCGACGCCGTGGCGTCTCGGGCCTCGCACCGGGCGAGTATCGACTGGTCGTCGAGAGTTCGCAGTACTTCGGGAGCCAAGGCGGCGGCACGACGTTTCCGCCAGACGACACGCACCTCCTCACCTTCGTCTCCATCGTCCCCGAGCCCACCTCCGCGCTCGTCTTCGCCGCCGGCCTGCTCGTCTGCCGCGCGCGGCTGCGCCGCCGGCACGGACGCCGCGATCCGGCGTAGAATCGGGGCGTGAGCCAGCCCCCGCCGCTCCCGTCCGGGCTCGTCGCGGTCGTCAAGAAGGCCTGCCCCACCTGCGTCGTCGTCGCTCCGGTGCTGCGCGAGCTGGCCGAGCGCGCGCAGCTGACGGTCTTCACGCAGGACGACCTCGGGTTTCCCGAGGGCCTCGCGCCCGAGGACGACACCGGCCTCGCGCTCTCGTGGCACCACCACGTCGAGACGGTGCCGACCTTGCTGCGCGTCGAGGACGGGGTCGAGGTCGAGCGCACCGTCGGCTGGCACCGCGGCGACTGGGAGAAGCTGAGCGGCGTGCGCGGCCTCGGCGCGGGCCTGCCCGAGTGGCGGCCCGGCTGCGGCTCGCGCAGCGTCGACCCCGACGTCGCGCCCGAGCTCGCGGTGCGCTTCCGCGCGCATACGCTCGCGTCGCGCCGCGTCGCGCTCGCGCCGCTCGAGGACGAGATCGAGGCGCTGTACGCGCGCGGCTGGACCGACGGGCTGCCGGTCGTGCCGCCGACCGAGCGCCGCGTGCTCGCGATGCTCGACGGCACGACGCGCGCATCCGACGAGGTGGTCGCGACCGTGCCGCCCGACCTCGCGCCGGCGACGGTCGAGAAGATCGCGATCAACGCGGTGATGGCCGGCTGCCTGCCCGAGCACCTGCCGGTCGTGATCGCCGCGGTCGAGGCCGCGTGCACCGACGCGTTCAACGTCCACGGCGTGCTCGCGACGACGATGCCGGTGGGACCGGTCGTCGTCGTCAACGGCCCGATCCGCCGGCGGCTGCGGATGAACTCGGGCATCAACGTGTTCGGCCAGGGCAACCGCGCGAACTCGACGATCGGGCGCGCGCTGCAGCTCGTCGTGCGCAACGTCGGCGGCGGGCGCCCCGGCGAGGTCGACCGCGCGACGCACGGCAGCCCGGGCAAGCTCGGCTTCTGCTTCGCCGAGGACGAGGAGGGCTCGCCGTGGACGCCGCTCGCGAGCGACCTCGGCGCGCCGCCCGGCGCCGACGCGGTGACGCTCTTCACCGGCGAGGGCCCGCGCTGCATCGTCGACCAGCTCTCGCGCGATCCCGAGTCGCTCGCGCGCACCTACGCCGCGAGCCTGCGCACGCTGCACCACCCGAAGCTCGTGATGGCCTTCGACTGCCTGCTCGCGGTCGGGCCCGAGCACTCGCGCGTGTTCCGCGAGGCCGGCTGGAACAAGGCCGATCTCGTCGCGCGGGTGCACGAGCTGCTCCAGATCCCCGGCGCCGAGCTCGTGCGCGGCGCCGGCGGCATCGCCGAGGGCCTGCCCGAGGCGGTGAAGGACGCGACGCTGCCGAAGTTCCGCCCGGGCGGGCTGCTCGTCGTGCACTGCGGTGGCGGCGCCGGGCTCTTCTCTGCGATGATCGGCGGCTGGGCCTCCGGGGCCGTCGGCAGCGAGCCCGTGATGCAGGAGATCCGGCCGTGACGCGCGTCGTCCTCGACCCGACCCACGAGCGCGACCCCGCACGGCGCGCGCGGCTGCCGCGGCTGCCGGACCTCGCCGGCCGCACGGTCGGGCTGCTCGACATCTCAAAACCGCGCGGCGACGTGTTCCTCGACCGCCTCGAGCAGCGCCTGCGCGAGCGCGGCGCCGAGGTGGCGCGCTTCCGCAAGCCGACCTTCACGAAGCCCGCACCGCCCGACCTGCGCCAGCAGATCTCCGTGCAGTGCGACGCGGTGGTCGAAGCGCTCGCCGATTGAGGGAGCTGTACGTCGTGCAGTGTGCACGACACGGTCGACCTCGAGGCGCGCGGCGTCCCGAGCGTCTTCGTCGCGACGGTCGAGTTCGTCGACGGCGCCGAGGCCCAGGCCCGCGCGCTCGGTGCCGACCCGGCCGCCGTCTACGTCGAGCACCCGATCCAGGACCGCACCGACGACGAGATGCGCGCGATCGCCGACGCCGCGGTCGACGCGGTCGTCGAAAGGCTCGTCGCGACCGAGGGTTGAGGGCCGGGCTGCCGGCGCGCTGCCGGCTCCCGAGCCCTGGTCCCCGCGGCGCAACGGCGGTTGACGTGGACCGCTAATCCTCTTGCAGGCGCCTGCCGAAACGCCTGCCATGCACACCACCGGCAAGCTCGGAACCGTCCTGGCCCTCCTCGCGCTCGCGGCCCCGGCCCACGCGCTTCAGATCACCGGCCTCAGCGTCGTGCTCGGCGCGGGCAACACCGCGAACGAGCTCTCGGACACGGGCAACAACCGCGCGCAGATCGCGAGCTCGGTCTCCGTCGTGACGGCGCCCGGCGGGCCGGTGGCCGACACACCGGGCTCGAGCACCTCGTTCGGCACGCGCTACGCGTCGCTGCTCGCGGTCGACCGCGACGGCCCCGGCGGCGGCACCACTTCGCGCAGCGCCACGTCGACGTACACGATCACCTTCACCGTCGACAACCCGACCGGCGGCACCTACCAGATCGACATCGACACGCTGCGCGTCGGCGCGCTGACCGGCGTCGACGACGACGCCGGCGGCGACGGCACCCAGACGCTCGGCGCGGTCGTCGGAAGCGTCGACTCGATCGTCCAGGGAAACCTCGCGCTCGCCGCAGTGGGACCGTTCACGACCGCGACGACCGGCACGGCCACGTTCAACCAGACGGGCACGACGCTGACGATTGTCGACTCGGCGCTCTCGCGGACCTTCACGCTCGACTTCTCGTGGAGCTCGAGCGCGACGAGCAGCAAGGACGAGGCCGCGATCCGGATGGGCACCGCGGGCTCGCTCTCGACGACGACCGCCGACGACTACCCCGGCGTGGGCCCGCGCACCGCCGCGAGCGACGGCCACTTCGTCGACGTCACCGCGACCTACCTCGTCGTGCCCGAGCCCGAGCCGGTCGTGCTCGCGACGCTCGGCCTCATCGGGCTCGCGATCGGCGCTCGCCGGCGCCGGAGCGCCTGAAGTCCGAAGACACTCGCTGCGGCGCCCGCTTGCGCCGCGCGGTTGCACACGAGCTGCCGGTCGTCCGCCCGGTCGGCCTGCGGATTTCCCTTGCCGAGCGACGGACGCCGTGCTCCAATGCGCTCGGGCTCAGGGCTGTATCACCTGGGGTAGTGGGATATGGCCCGTAGTCTGCGCGCTCTTCTCGCGCGCGTGCCCGCCTTTTTCGTCTCGTTCGCGCTCGCCGCGCCGGCCGGCGCGTTCCAGATCACCGGCCTGTCGGTCGCGCTCGGCGGCACGAACACCGCGAACGAGCTCGTCAACAGCGGCAACAATCGCGCGCAGATCGCGAGCTCGGTGGCGATCGCGTCGGCGCCCGGCGGGCCGGTCGCCGACACGCCCGGCTCGAGCACCTCGTTCGGCACGCGCTTCGCGTCGCTGCTCGCGGTCGACCGCGAGGGCGGCGGCGGCGGCACCACGACGCGCAGCGCGACGTCGGCGTACTCGATCACCTTCACCGTCGACAACCCCACTGGCGGCACCTACCAGATCGACATCGACACGCTGCGCATCGGCGCGCTGACGAACGTCGACGACGACACCGGGAACAGCACCCAGACGCTCGGCGCGGTGACCGGCCGCGTCGACGCGATCGTCGAGGCGAGCCTCGCGCTCGCGGCGGTCGGGCCGGTCACGACCTCGACGACCGGGACGACGAGCTTCAACCAGTCGGGAACGACGCTCTCGATCACCGACTCGGCGCTCTCGCGCACCTTCGTGATCGACTTCACCTGGACCTCGAGCGCGACCAGCAGCAAGGACGAGGCGGCGATCCGGATGGGCACCGCGGGCTCGATCTCGGTCGCGACGGCCGACGACTATCCCGGCGTGGGCTCGCGCACCGCCGCGAACGACGGCCACTTCGTCGACGTCACCGCGACCTACCTCGTCGTGCCCGAGCCCGAGCCGGTCGTGCTCGCGACGCTCGGCCTCGTCGGGCTCGCAATCGGCGCGCGCCGGCGTCGCGCGGCCTGAAGGCGCTCGGCTCAGCCCGCTAGCGCGCCGACCTCGGGCTCCGGCGCGGCGAAGCGGCGCTTCAGCTCCTCGAGCTCGCGGCGCGCGGCCTCGTGGCGCGCGTCGTCGCGGATCGCGCGCAGCCGCCGGCGCAGGCCGTCGTCGTCGGCGCCGCGCAGCTCGCGGTCGAGCTGGCCCTCGGTCGCGATGCGCGCGATGTGCTCGCGCACGCCCTCGAGCGCGCGCATGTCGGCGTCGACCGACAGGCCGTCGAGCGCCTCGCCGAGGCGCCGGCGGGCGTTCGCGTTCGCGAGCGTCGCGAGCATACGGCCCTTCTCGCGCGTGAGATTGCGGATCTCCTCGCGGAAGCGCACGAGGTTCGTCTTCGCCTCCTCGGCCTCGCGGCGCACGTCGTCGAGCTCGCGCTCGGCGCGCTCGAGGTCCTCGGCGAGGCGCTGCTTGTTCTCGATCAGCGCGATCGACAGCTCCTCGTTGCGCCCGAGGCGGACCGCGCGGCGCACGTCGTCGTCGATGCGCGAGATCTCGAGCCGCCGCTCGCCGATCTCGGCCTCGAGCTTGTTGCGCATGTAGAGGATGCCGGCGACGGCCTCCTTGAGGTCGCGGTACTGCTGCGTGCGGTCCTCGATCGCCTGCTCGTAGACCGCGGCGGGGTTGCGGCGCTCGCTGCGGCGCAGCCAGCCGCCGAGACTCGTGCGCAGCAGGTGTCCGAAGCGGGCCACGAGCCCACGCGGGCGTTCCCGGGTGAGAGTCGTCATGCGTCCTTCCTCCTCTTCCAGTCCTCGGCGCGCAGCCCCAGCTCGCGGATCTTCTGCTGGAGACTCTGTCGCACCATGCCGATCGCCTCGGCGGTGCGGGAGACGTTGCCGTCGTGCGCGCGCAGCGCGTCGAGCAGGAACGCGCGCTCGAAGCCCTCGACGTGGCGCCGCTTCGCCTCCCCGAACGGGAGACCCGGCTCCGGCGCCGGCTCGGCCGGCGCGTTCGCCGGCGCGCCGCCGAGGCGCAGGTCGGCCTCCTCGATGCGCTCGCCGGCCGCGAGCACCGCGGCCTGCTCGACGGCGTTGCGCAGCTCGCGCACGTTGCCGGGCCAGTCGTGGCGCGCGAGCGCCGCGAGCGCACCCTCGGCGATCCGCTGCGGCCCGCGGCCGAGGCGCTCGTTCACCTGCTCGAGGAAGCGCAGCGCCAGCGCCGGCACGTCCTCGCGCCGCTCGCGCAGCGGCGGCAGCTCGATCTCGAGGACGCGCAGCCGGTAGTAGAGGTCCTCGCGGAAGCGGCCGGCGCGCACCTCGGCCTCGAGCTTGCGGTGCGTCGCGGCGACGACGCGCACGTCGACCTCGACCGTCTTCGTGCCGCCGACCCTCTCACAGGAGCGTTCCTCGAGCACGCGCAGCACCTTCGCCTGCGTCTCCGGCGCCATGTCGCCGATCTCGTCGAGGAAGATCGTGCCGCCGTCGGCCGCCTCGAAGCGGCCCTGGCGGCTGCGGTCGGCGCCGGTGAAGGCGCCCTTCTCGTGGCCGAAGAGCTCGCTCTCGACGAGCTGCGGGCTGATCGCCGCGCAGTTGACCGCGACGAAGGGCCGGCCGCGGCGCTCGCTGCGCTGGTGCAGCGCCTGCGCGACGCCCTCCTTGCCGGTGCCGCTGTCGCCGCGCACGAGCACGGTCAGGTCGGTCGCGGCGACCTTCTGGATCGTCGCGAACACGCGCCGCATCGCCGGGCCCGAGCCGATCAGGCTCTCGAAGCCGAAGTCGCGCTCGACGCGCTCGAGCAGCAGGCGGTGCTCGCGCGCGAGCCGCGTGCGCTCGAGCGCGCGCTGCACGACGAGGCGGATCTCGTCGTTGTCGAAGGGCTTCGGCACGTAGTCCTCGGCGCCCGCCTTCATCGCCTCGACGGCGATCTTCTCGGAGCCGTGCGCGGTGATCATCACGACGGCGGTCTCCGGGCGGCGCCGCTTCGCCGCGCGCAGCACGTCGAGCCCCGACGCGCCGCTGCCGAGCGCGAGGTCGGTGAGCACGAGATCGAACGCCCCGTCCTCGTCGAGGCGCGCGAGCGCGTCGTCGCCGCTCGCGGCGACGCACACCTCGTAGCCGACGCGCCCGAGCAGCGCCGAGAGCGCGAGCTGGATCGCGCGCTCGTCCTCGACGACGAGGATCCGGGCTCTCACGACACCGTCCCCGGCGCCTTCGGCAGCGTCACGGTGAACTCGCTGCCGCCGCCCGGCTCGGAGCGCGCCTCGAGCGAGCCGCCGTGCGCATCGACCACCTTCTTCGCGATCGCGAGCCCGAGCCCGGTGCCGCCGGGCTTCGAGGTGTAGAACGGGCTCCAGATGCGCGCGAGCGCGTCGGAGGCGATGCCGGGCCCGTTGTCGCGCACCCGCACCCAGCACTCGGTGCCGGCGAGGTTCTCGCCGGCGGCCACCTCGAGCACGGGGTCGGGCACGTCGCTCTCGGCGAGCGCGTCGAGCGCGTTCGCGGCGAGGTTGATCAGCACGCGGCGCAGCTGCTCGGGGTCGGCGCGCAGCACCGCGTCGGTGTCGATCTCGGTGCGCAGCCGCACGCCGGCCGACGCGACGCGCTCGCGCAGGGTCTCGAGCGCCGACGCGACCACCTCGTCGATCCGCACGGCGCTCAGCCGCAGATCCTCTTCGCGCGCGAAGCGCAGCAGGTGCGCGACCGAGCGCTCGACGCGGTCGAGCTCCTCGAGCGCGACCTTCGCGTACTCGACGTTGCCCGGCGAGCGCGGGTCCTCGCCCATCTGCTGCACGAGGCTCTTCGCAGCGGTGATCGGGTTGCGGATCTCGTGCGCGACCTGGGCCGAGAGATCCTCGAGCTGGCGCACGTGGCGGTCGGCGAGGCTGCGGCGCTCGGCGGAGACGCCGATCGCGACCTGCTCGGCGAGCTCGCGCTCGAAGATCTGCTCGCGCCGCGGCGGCGCGACGACGGCGCCGAAGTAGTGCGACGCGATGCCGATGCCCCAGAAGAACGCCACCGCGAGGGCCGCCGGCCGCGCGATCAGGAAGAGCCCGGTGCAGACGGCTGCGTACAGGAACAGGTGGCGGAGGAATCGCACGCGCGCGTTCGCGCGCCGCCGCGCGTCGCGCAGCGCCTGCTCCTCGGGCGTGAGCTCGCGGCGCGAGCGGCGGCGGTGGCGACGGCGCGACCCGTGAGGGGCCATGGCCGCAGTATGGGAGCACGAGCCGGGGAATCCCACGAGTGACATGCCGGGTGCCTGAGCAAGCGCCGTGCCGGGCCGGTGGCGGGGGCCGGATTCGAGTCAAATCGCGGAGTTGTGGGCCAGGTCGGGCGGCCGGTGCAGCGCCGGAGCTGCAGCCGGAGGGGGCGCGGTGCAGTGATCGAGCTGCACCCGGGGCCGGCCGGCGGGCCCTCGCCGGGCCGCTATCGTCGGGCGCCGCCGGCGGCCACCCGGGGCCGACCGGCACGGCGGAGGCAACGCGTTCGTGGCGCTCGAGACCGTGGTCGTCGTCGGCGGGTCGCTCGCCGGCATCCGCAGCGCCGAGGCGCTGCGCCGCAAGGGCTACGGCGGACGGCTCGTGCTCGTCGGCGCCGAGGACGAGCTGCCGTACGACCGGCCGCCGCTGTCGAAGGAGCTGCTGCGCGGCGACCGCGAGCCCGAGCAGATCCGGCTCACGAAGCCCGACGCGTTCGCAACGCTCGAGCTCGACCTGCGCCTCGGCG
>CAZQYK010000480.1:0-4232 GCA_964597285.1 uncultured Spirochaetales bacterium | reverse complement strand
TACCCGTTCCTGCGCGTCTTCCTCCAGTTCGTCGCGCCGCGCTTCGAGCGCGACTGGCCGACGAGCGCGGCGATCTACCTGCCGCTGCGCGCGGTCGGCGAGCGCCAGACGAACCCGCCGCTCGCGGCGTGGCTCGGCGCGCTGTGCGACGCCGACCGCTCGGCGCGCGGCGGGCGCGAGGCCGGCATCCGCGCCGCGCGCGACGCGTTCTACCGCGGCGCCGGAGCCGAGGCGATCGAGCGCTTCCTGCGCCAGCCGGTGCGCGACGCGAGCGGCGAGGCGCACGCCGGGCTGCTCGGCGCGGACGACCTCGCGCGCTACGAGGGCGCGGTCGAGGACGCGCTCGCGGTCGACTACCGCGGCGCGCGCGTCTTCAAGACCGGCCCGTGGGGTCAGGGGCCGGTGTTCCTGCAGCAGCTGCGGCTGCTCGAGGGCTTCGAGCGCGGCGCGCTCGACCCCGGCGGCGCCGACGCGCTGCACGGCTGGATCGAGACGGCGAAGCTCGCGTTCGCCGACCGCGAGGCCTGCTACGGCGACCCGCGCTTCGCCGACGTCCCGCTCGACCGCTTGCTGTCGCGCGAGTACGCCGACGAGCGCCGCGCGCTCGTCGACCCCGACGCGGCGTCGTTCGCGCTGCGCCCCGGCCTCGGCCGCCTGCCCGAGGGCTGGCCGCTCGTCGACGACGGCGACGCCGCGCGGCCGGCCGAGCCCGGCGCGCTCGCCGCGTCGCTCGGCCGCACCGACACGACCCAGTGCGTCGCGGTCGACGACGACGGCCTCGTCGTCTCGGCGACGCCGAGCGGCGGCTGGATCCCGACCTCGCCGGTCGTGCCCGAGCTCGGCTTCCCGGTGGGCACGCGGCTCCAGATGGCGTCGCTCGACCCCGCGCACCCGAACGCGCTCGCGCCCGGCAAGCGGCCGCGCACGACGCTGTCGCCGTCGATCGCGCGCCTCGCCGACGGCGACTGGCTCGGCTTCGGCACGCCCGGCGGCGACCAGCAGGACCAGTGGACCTCGCACTTCTTCCTGCACCTCGTCGACGGCGGCGAGCGCGACCTCCAGGCCGCGATCGACGCGCCGACGCTGCACAGCGAGCACGTGCCGAGCAGCTTCTACCCGCGCCGCGCGCGCCCCGGCGTCGTCTCGGTCGAGGATCGCTTCGCGCCCGAAGTGCTCGCCGAGCTCGAGCGGCGCGGCCACCGCCTCGAGCGCAAGGGGCCGTGGGAGCACGGCCGCGTGCTCGCCGTCTCCTACGACCCGTCGGGCGGCCCGCAGCAGGCCGCCGCTTCGCCGCGCTTCGCCGTCGCGTACGCGATCGCGCTGCCCTGAGCCTGCCGACTCGGGTATCCTCCGCGCTCCCCCATGGAGCTCGACCACGTCCTCATCCGCGGAGCGCGCGAGCACAACCTGCGCTCCGTCGACGTCAAGATCCCGAAGAAGCAGCTGGTCGTGCTCACCGGGGTCTCGGGCTCGGGGAAGTCGTCGCTCGCCTTCGACACGCTCTACGCCGAGGGACAGCGCCGCTACGTCGAGTCGCTGTCGGCGTACGCGCGGCAGTTCCTCGGGCAGATGGAGAAGCCGCGCTACGAGACGATCCGCGGGCTCTCGCCGACGATCTCGATCGAGCAGAAGACGACCGGCACGAACCCGCGCTCCACCGTCGGCACGATCACCGAGATCTCGGACTACCTGCGCGTGCTCTTCGCGCGCGTCGGCGTGCAGCACTGCCACCGCTGCGGCCGCCCGGTGCGCGGCCAGACCGCCGAGCAGATCGCGCGCGAGCTCGCGTCGCTGCCGCGCGACTCGCGCCTCGTGCTGATGGCGCCGCTGCTCGTCAACCGCAAGGGCGAGCACCGCGAGCTGCTCGCCGAGCTGCGCCGCGCCGGCTACGTGCGGCTGCGCGTCGACGGCGAGACGCGTCTCGTCGAGGAGGTCGAGGCGCTCGACAAGCGCCGCAAGCACACCGTCGAGGCGGTGATCGACCGCGTGGTCGTGCGCCCCGACGCACTCTCGCGTCTGACCGACTCGGTCGAGACGGCGCTGCGCGTCGGCGAGGGCACGCTGATCGCCTGGACCGACGCCGGCGGCGACCGGATCTTCTCCGAGAAGCTCGCCTGCGGCCCGTGTGGCCTGTCGTTCCCCGAGCTCACGCCGCAGAGCTTCAGCTTCAACAGCCCGCAGGGCATGTGCGTCGAGTGCAACGGGCTCGGCAGCCGCGTCGAGATCGACCCGCACCTGGTCGTGCCCGACGAGTCGCTGTCGATCGACGAGGGCGCGATCGTGCCGTGGGGCCCGATGGTCTCGGAGAAGACCGGCTGGGCGCACGGCTTTCGCGGCCAGTTCCTCGCGCAGCTCGGCATCGACTGCGACAAGCCCTACCGGAGCCTGACGAAGCGCCAGCGCGAGCTGCTGCTGCACGGCGCCGGCGCGCGCACCTTCGCGCTGAAGTGGAAGGGCAAGACCGGCAAGGGCGAGTTCGAGCAGGCCTGGGAGGGCGTGCTGCCGCGCCTCGAGCGGCGCTTCCGCCAGGCCGGCTCGGAGCGCGCGAAGCGCTGGTACGCGCGCTTCCTCGGCGACGCCGACTGCTCGGCCTGCGGCGGCACGCGGCTGCGGCCCGAGAGCGCGGCGGTGCGCGTCGGCGGGCGGACGATCGTCGAGCTGTCGGCGCTGACCGTCGAGGAGGCGCGCGCGTACTTCGGCTCGCTCGCGCTCGAGGGAGCGGCGCGCCAGATCGCCGCCGAGGTGCAGAAGGAGATCCGCAGCCGGCTCGACTTCCTGTCGGCGGTCGGCCTCGGCTACCTGTCGCTCGACCGCGCGGGGCCTTCGCTCTCGGGCGGCGAGGCGCAACGCATCCGGCTCGCGAGCCAGGTCGGCTCGGAGCTCACCGGCGTGATCTACATCCTCGACGAGCCGTCGATCGGTCTGCACCAGCGCGACAACCGGCGTCTGCTCGCGACGCTCGAGCGGATGCGCGACATCGGGAACACCGTCGTCGTCGTCGAGCACGACGAGGAGACGATCCGCGCGTCCGACCACGTGATCGACTTCGGCCCCGGCGCCGGCGTGCTCGGCGGCCGCATCGTGCACGCCGGCACGCCGAAGAGCCTCGAACGCAACACGCGCTCGCTGACCGGCGCGTACCTCTCGGGCCGCCTCGCGATCGAGGCGCCGGCCGAGCGCCGCCCGGCGCAGGGCAGCCTGAAGATCGCCGGCGCGAGCGAGAACAACCTGCGCGACGTCGACGTCGAGATCCCGCTCGGCGTGCTGAGCGCGGTGACCGGCGTCTCCGGCGCCGGCAAGTCGACGCTCGTCAACGACATCCTCCACCCGGCGCTCGCGCGCGCGCTGCACCAGTCGACGCGGCGCGTCGGGCGCCACCGCGCGCTGCACGGCCTCGAGCAGATCGACAAGGTGATCCGCATCGACCAACGCCCGATCGGGCGCACGCCGCGCAGCAACCCGGTGACCTACATCAAGGTCTTCGACGAGATCCGGCGCCTGTTCGCGACGCTGCCCGACTCGCGGATGCACGGCTACAAGCCGGGCCGCTTCTCGTTCAACGTGAAGGGCGGCCGCTGCGAGGCCTGCCAGGGCGACGGCGTGCGGCAGATCGAGATGCACTTCCTGCCGGACGTCTACGTGCGCTGCGAGGAGTGCAGCGGCAAGCGCTTCAACGAGGCGACGCTGCGCGTGCGCTACAAGGGCCGCTCGATCGCCGACGTGCTGGAGCTGACCGTGCGCGAGGCCGCCGAGCTCTTCGCGCCGCACCGGGCCGTCGCCGAGCCGCTCGGTCTGCTCGCCGACGTCGGCCTCGACTACCTGCACCTCGGGCAGCCGTCGCCGACGCTCTCCGGCGGCGAGGCGCAGCGCATCAAGCTCGCGCGCGAGCTCGCGCGCCGCGCGACCGGCCGCACGCTGTACCTGCTCGACGAGCCGACGACCGGCCTGCACTTCGACGACGTGCGCAAGCTGCTCGCGGTGCTGCAGCGCCTCGTCGAGGCCGGCAACAGCGTCGTCGTGATCGAGCACAACCTCGACGTGATCAAGTGCGCCGACTGGATCGTCGACCTCGGGCCCGAGGGCGGACCCGACGGCGGGCACGTCGTCGCCTGCGGCACCCCGGAGACGGTCGCGCGCTGCCGCGCGTCGCACACCGGGCGCCACCTCGCGCCGCTGCTGCGCGCGCGGCCGGCGGCGCCGCGCCGGCGCGGGCGCGCGCCGCGGTGAGCGCC
>CAZQYK010000479.1:0-12408 GCA_964597285.1 uncultured Spirochaetales bacterium | reverse complement strand
GCGCGCGCAGCAGCGCGTCCCGCGCCCACGCCGTCGGCGTGATCCCGTGCTCCCCGGCCCGCGCCACGAGCCGCCTGTACTCGGCGGCCGTCAGCCGCAGGTCGACCCGGTACTCGCGCCGATCCTCCGGCGGGAGCGGGGGCCTTCCGATGCGAGCGGGAGCCATGCCGAGAGACTACTTTGCGGCGGGCTAGAAGTCAAGCGCCGCGGGGCCGGGACCCGGGCGGGAAGGCGCGGGGACGGCGGCCCGAGCGGCCGCGCGTGCGGGCCCGGCGCGCCGGTCCGCCGCCCCCGCGCTCCCCCCTCGATCAGTCGTCGCCCACTCCCCCGGGCACGCGCACGTCGTGCGGGTCGGCGCCCGCCTCGAAGAATTCGAGGTAGAGCCGACCCGCGACGCCGTGGCCCGCCGGCAGCGTCCAGCCGCGCTCGCCGTCGCAGAAAAGGTCGTCGAGCCAGCGCGGGTCCGAGTCGCTGCTGCCCTCGCGCAGCCGCACGGCGCAGGTCGCCGCGGCCTGCGCGATCTCCACGCGGACGGCGCCGCCCCGGTAGCCGCTCGGCGGCGCGAAGCCGGTCCCGCCGCCGCAGGCGCGCTCCGTCGCGACCTCGTCGCAGGCGACGACGCAGGCCGCCGCGTTCGTGAACGTCCGATACGACTGCGACGCGCACGCGTCGCCGTCCGCGGCGAGCGCGGGCGACGCGAGCAGCAGCGCAACGGCGATCCATCCTCGCATAACAATCCTCCGCCGCGACGCTACGCGGCCGGGAAGTGCTCGATCTGACCCTCCTCGACGACGGCCACGTCGAAGCGCCACCCGAAGCGGAACAGCGTGTTATCGAGGCTGAACTCGGCGTCGCGGCTCGACTCGGCCACGATGCCCTGCCGCCGGTAGACCATGACCGCCCGCGAAAGGTCGCCGAAGAACGCCGTGTCGGCCGGCACGCTCGAATGCACGATCACCGGCCGGCCGAACAGCGTGGAGTCGCTGGCGCCGTCGATCGAAGCGGAGGGCGGACTGTTCGCCATCCCGAAAACGGGCCGGCTCTGCGAGTCGAGCAGCTCCGAGAGATTCTGCGCGTAGGTGGCGTTGGTCACCCATACCGCGCGGCGCCGCGCCTGCTCGACGAGCGCGAAGTACTCGGCCGACACCTTGGCAACCGCGGTGCCCGCGTCCGCCGGCGCGTCGACGTGCAGGATGGCGTCAGGCGTCACGTCGAGCAGCCCGCTTGTTACGTCGATCGCCGCGAGGCTGGCGGTTCCTTCGACAAAGACCGTATCGAAGTGCGCCGCCAGCGCGTCGGCCGCCTGCCGCAGCAGCATCGCGGCCGTGTTGACGGGCTGGTCGGCGAGGACCCTGTTAGGCACGCGCTCGCCGGCCCACGCGTTGCGCGCCGTCAACGTCACGGAGTCGAGCGCCGCGCCGCCGAGGATCACGCTGGTATTCTCGGCGACGAACCCCGCCGACAGCTTCGTGCTCTCGCGCGGAAGCTGGACGCTGAGCGCCGAGTCGGTGACGGAGCCGGCCCGGCGCAAGAACTTCGACGCCTCGCCGACGAGCGTGATCAGCCGAGAACTAACGGCCGTCGGCAGGTAGCTGTCGGCCGAGAGCATGTCGCGCACCTCGGCCTCGGGCGCCGGGTCGGACTCGGCCAGCTCCAGCAGGGTCCTCTGGTCGTTGAACGCCCGGGCCTTGAGCCAGCGACCCGCGAGCGCGTCAACGTCCTCGCTAGTCCGCGCGCCGCCCAGCGCGGGCACGCGCTCGGGCTCGTCGAGCGTCTGCTCGATCGCGTCGAGCCGCTCGCCCAGCGGCCGGACGGCGTCCTCGATCGCCCGCGTAAGAGTCTCGGTATTCATCTCAGTCTCCTCGGGCTCCGCGCCCATTAGGTCGCGCAGGAGCCGCTGCGCCTCGGGGTTCGATCCGACCGGAACGATGCTGACCTCCAGCAATTCCGATTCCCGAATAACAGGGACGCTCGCACCGTTGATCCTCCGCGTGCCCTTTCGGCGCGGCAAGATGCCGACGCTCATCGCGCTCAGGAAGCCGTCGCGCACGAGCTGCCCGACGAGCTGCGCGCGCTCGTGGTCGGCGAATCGCACGCCGACGTCGATGTAGTCCGCGCCGCGCTCGATCGCGTCGACCCGTCCCAACACGTCGTCGGGGTCGCCGCCGCGGACCGCGCGGTGGCCCCATCCCACGACCGGGTTCCGCAGGAACGGCTCGACGTCGACGCCGGCCGACTCGATCACGGTCCCGTGTCGGTCGCGCGCCTCGCTCGTCGCCCGGAACCAGACGAGCCCGCCCGCGTCGGGCTCGGCGCTCCTGAGAATTGCCGTTAGGTCCACGCTAGGCCTCCCCGGCCGCCTCGGCGGCTTGCATCAAAAATGAACACTCCGCCAGCTCCCGGGCGCCGGCCGGGTCGGCCACCATCGAAGGGAAGTACTCCGCCGCCAGCGCCGCGCGGAACTCGCGCCGCGCGTCCGGCGCCATCGCCTCGACCCGCCGGAGCGCCGCCCGCCACCGCGAGGCGTCGCCCCCCTCCCCCAGCAGCCGGGCGGCCTCGCGCGCGGCGTCGAGCACGTCGGCGAGGCCGTCGTCCAGCGCGGCGGACCGACCCAGCGGGGAGCTGCTCGTGCTCGGCGGCTCGACCCTCGGCTCGCCGTCATACGGGACGTCCTGCCGCTGGCCGACCGGCAGCTCTCCCCAGCTCGCGGGCGGCATGTTCCGCTTCTCGCGGACCTCGTTAGGCGAGACGACGAGCCGGTCGAGTAGAGCAGAGTCGATCTCCGACTCGGCCAGGCGGTCGCGCCATACCCAGTCGCGGAACTGCACGCGCTGGCCCGGGAAGTCGGGGCCGAGCTGGTGGTTCACCGCGCACACGAGCAGCTCGGTCCACGGCTTCACGGCCGAGAAGTCGAACGCCCAAAGAGACGCCTCGGCGCTCGCGCGGTTCGCCTCGTGCGCCGCGCCGAGAAGGAAGGGCGGGACGCCTAACGCGGAGAGAATCTTAGAGCGCAGCGCCAGCTCGGTCGGCCCGATGTTCTCCGACGAGCCGACGCCGCTCAGCTCGCGCAGCTTGCTGCCCGGCGGCAGCGGGACCGGCGCGCCGAGCAGTCCGCCGCGCCGACGACTCTGCGCCCCGTGCCAGTCGGACAGATACCGCTGCCATCCGTCGGTCTGACTGCCAAGGAACGCGGCGAGGTCGCCGTCGGCCCACTCCAGGGCCATCGCCGGCCTAGCATCCTGAGAGAACCAGTGCGCAACGCTCTCCCTCCAGCCGGCCTCCGCGTCGATCTCGGCCGCCACCATGCTCGCGACGCCGTACGGCTCCCAGGGGTCGGAGGGGAGCGGGCGCCACACGCGCAGCACGTCCTCGGCGGGGTGCACCTCGGGCTCGCCGCCGCCCGAGCCCGGCGCGACGTGGTACTCGAGCGACCCGCCGTCCCCCCACACGCGGGCGACGCGGTCGGGGGAGACGGGCACGAGCTGCACGGGCCGACCGCTACGGCGGCCGCGGACCTTCAGCGCGTAGCACTCCCCGGCGAGCACGAGCTGCTGCGCGAGGATGCGGAGGAACAGACCGCCGCCGCACATCGGACTCGGGTTGTGCAGCAGCTCGACCAGCGGGGACTTCTCGATCTCCTCGTCGGCGTCGCTGAGCGCCTGCCACGTCAGGCCCGCGATCCGGTCGACGACGGGCCGGACGGCGATCGCGAGCCAGCCGCCGTGACGCCGCAGCGCGGCGCCCGCCGTAAGCGTGCTGGCGAACCCGCGGCCGGTCGCGAACGCGGTCGCGTCCACGAAGTCGCGGAGCTGCGCGAGCAGCTCGGGCTTAGGGTTACGCCGCCACGGGAGCCGCATAGCTCCTCTCCTCCGCGCTCAGCAGCTTGCGCCACGTGGCGAACGGGTCGGGCCGCCAGCGCAGCGCGTGCACGACCGCGCCGGCGACCGCGGCGGCGAGGTCGTCGTGCCCGTCGCGCGGGTGCCGCGCGAGGTCCCGCCCCGCGCCGGTCGTCCGCCGCTCCAGCGCCTTAAGCTCCTCGATCAGCAGCGGGTCGCGCGGCAGCTCGACGAGCCCGCCGGCGAACACCGGAACGAGACTCACGAAGAGCTGCGACGCGGTCAGCGCGGACCGCTCGTACTGCACGCCGGCCCGGCGCCACGCGTCGGCCTGCAATTCGGCTCCGTAGAAGTCGCCGCGGACCGCGCGCACGTTGTACCGCGCGAGGATCGGCGTGCACGATTCGACGAAGTCCTGCGGCGAGAACGGCGGCGACCACGCGTGCAGCGCGTCCACGACCGCGCGGCCGCTCTCGACGTGCACGACGGCGAGCGCCGCGCGGTCGACGCGGCCGCCGCTCAGGTCGACGAACGCCTCGTACCGCACCCCCTCGCGCGGGGCGAGGTGCGTCGCGTCCTCGCGGCACGCGCCCTCGACCTGCTGCGGATCAAGCAGCGTGCTCGACGTCGCCCCGAACTCGCCCAGAACCTCGCGCCGGAACGCGAGGGGGTCGTGCCGCCGCAGCTCCTCCACCAGCTCGGGCGGGAACTCGGGGTTCATCGTGAACGAGGCCCCGCGCCACACGAGCGTGTGCGGGTCCTGCCGCCGCGCGAGGTCGAAGAGCAGGCCCGACGGCGCGCCGGGGCTAGAGACGAGGATCAGCCGGCCGCCCGTCGACGCGAGGCACGGGCGCGCGGCCTCGACGATCGACTCGGCGACGGAGTCGCCGAAGAACGCGCACTCGTCGAGCACGACGGCGACGGCGCGGTAGCCCCGTAGACTCGCGGCGTCGCACGGCAGCACTCTGAGGGAGCACATGGAGTCAAGCGAAAGCTCCAGCTTCCGCGGCTCGGTGAGCAGCCGTCGCCTGTAGATCGGGCTCCGCTCGATCATGTCGCGCGCGTACGCGAACGCGACGCGGGTCGCCTGCCGCTCGTCCTGCGAGACGAGCAGCGAGTACACCTCGCCGAGGTGCGGGCTCCGCGCCGAGAGCGCCTCGTGCGCCGCGATCGCGGCCGCGATCGTGCTCTTCCCGCTCTGCCTTCCGACGATGATCGCGGCCGTCCGGTAGCCGACGCCCGGGCGCGGCTCCGCGCTCGTGTGCTCGGCGATCACCTCGCGGTCCCCGCGCGCGAGCGGCAGGCCGTAGAGAAGGCGCGCCAGCGCGAGCCAGCGCCGCCACGGCGCGAGGTCCGGGAACGAGGGGCCGAGGCCGCGCGCGTCGCGCAGGCGCTCGATGATGGTCGGGCTCCTCAGGCCCGCCACCTGCGCCGGCGTGCGGGCCTCCGAGCGCTTCCTCGGCCGTCCTACGGTCCTACCGGCCACGATCAGCTCCGCTCGGTCACGGTTAGGCCCTCGCTAGTCCGCGAAACCGAACCGCGTACGCGGGGGCCCCGCGTCCGCCCCGGCCCGCCGCCGCGCCCGAACCGGAGGCACCCCCCCCGCCCCGGGCCGCGGCCGGGCTCGGTCCCGCGGGGAATCGTGCCCGCTCGCCGGCCGGGCGAGGGCGGCCGGACCGGGCCGGCGGGACGGGCCGGCGGGCCGACCCGGCGCCCGTTTGCTCGCACCGGTGCTCGCGCGGCTTCGTAAGTAGCTGTAATCACTTGGTATTCCTGCGATCGCGTCGGACTAGTGGTCCGGCGCCGGGCCTCCGGCGGGTCGTCGGCCTCGGGCCCGCGAGCGACGTCGGGCGGGCTCGGCAGGGGCCTCGGGTCCGGGCTCCGGGCCGCCGTCGGGCGGGCCGACGTCGCCGACCCGGCCGGGCCGCGGGCGCTCGTGCCGGCTGCCGCGGATTCGATATCGGTTTCTCTCTCGTGTCACACGCATCGGTGTACCTAGCTCCGATGGGTAGGATCGGGCCGGATATGGGCGCCGAACCCGGGGCGGCGGGGCCTCGCTGTCTGGTATCGTGGAGCGCGATGTCCCAGGGATCGCCGTACGTCCCGCCCAAGGCGCCTCTCGCCGCCGCGGAGGTCCGCCGGCCGGGACTTCGGCTCGTCGTCGGCGTCGTGATCGGAGTCTCCGCGAGCGCGGCGGCGCTGGTCCTCGTTGGCCGGGTCGCTCCCTCGCTCGCGGGCTACAGCCTCCCGCTGCTGCCTGCGCTCGGCGCCATGATGGCCGCGCGCTACTGCCGTCCGCGGTGGATTGCGCCGTCCGTCTGCGTCGGGATGGTCGTCGGTCTGCTCCTCATCACGCTTGTGCGCGCCGACGGCGCTGCCCCCGACGTCCCGGGCCTCGCGCTGCTGCTCGTCGTCAACCTCCTCCTGTCGATGGCCGCGGGCTGGTCCTCCCGGTTCCTGCCGTAGCGGCGGGAGCGGCCGCTCGTGCCGCCAGCGCGAGCCCGGCACCAGCGGCGGGCTCCACGGCAGCAGCGCCGGGCGCCCGTCCGACCCGGTCACGCGCACGGCGAGGTCGCCGGCCTCAGGCCGCATCGTCGCTCCGCTCCAGCGCCTCGGCGTCGTCCTCGGCCCCGAGCGGGTCGGTGAAGAAGCTAGGCGGCAGCGTCACGCTGAACCGCTTCGGCAACCCCTCGTCGAGCGCGCGCTCTAGTTCCGCGTCCCGACGCCGCCGGTCGAGGTCGGCCACCTTCTCGCCTCCGTTGCTCGCCATTCGTCAGTCCTCCCCGGTCGTATCGTGCCGCGCCTCGCCGTCGGCCGCGATACTTTCGCGGCGCCCGGTCGCGCAGCTCCTGCGCGCTCGTTAGTTGATAAACTTTGGATCGCGCAGGTCCTGCGCGCTCGCGCGGTCGCGCAGCAGCTCGCGCACGCGGCGTCGCAGCGCCGTCCGCTCGCGCTCGGCGTCGGCGCGCTCGCGCAGCAGCTCGCGCATGAAGCGGCTGCGGCAGCGCCGGCCGCGCAGCTCGTCGAGCGCCTCGACGTCCTCGGGCGCGAGCATCACGACGCAGCGGAGGCTCAGCCGTCTCATCGGTCGGCCTCCCGGAACGCGAAGTCGATCGCCTCGGCGACGTGCTCGACGACGTAGGCCGTGTCGGGCCGGCGCGGGACGCGCGCGGGGTCCCGGCCGCGGCAACGCGCGGCGTGCTCGGCGTAGTCCTTCCACTCGGCGGCCGCCGCCGCGAGCACCGCGGGCAGCAGGTCGTCGGCTTCGTAGGCGGCCCGGAGTCCGGCGGCGTAGCGCTCGACGGCGCGCGCCTGCGCGCGCGTGAACGTCCGCACGAACGTCGGCGCCGCCGCGGCGCTCCACGCGCTCCACGCGCGGGCCACGAGGTCGCGGGCCTCGCGCGCGGGCAGCTCGGGCGCGGGCGGCTCGTCGAGCGGCGCGCCGCGCTCGCGAGCCCACTCGACGACAGCCGCCATGTGCCTCGTCAGGAACGTGAGCGAGGGGCGCCGGGGCGCGGCGATCCAGCCGGACTCAAGATCCCAGCGAAGGAACCCCTGATCCGCGAGGTCGCGCACCAGCCCGTCCCAGTCGCGCACGGCGGCGTCGAGGAAGCGGCGGACCTCGGAGTGCCGGAAGCTCCTGCACCAGTGATCGCGCACTAGCTTCACGTCGCGCGGGAGCGTCGACGCCGGGAAGCAGGCGCCGGGGAACACCTCGCGCACGCGCGCGCGGAACGCCTCGACGAGCTGCGCGGGCTCGCGGCCGCGGCGCAGTTGTGCAACTCCGGTCGCGCATGCGCCAGCGCGGCGGGCCCGGCGACGAGCCTCGCGCTCGGCCCGGCAGGTCGCGCACACCTGGGAGCCGCGAGAGTCGAGCGGCGCGTCGGGCGCGTACGGCGTCGCGCACGACCAGCAGCGCTCGCGCCGTAGTCGACGGTGCTCGGAGCGGGGCAGCGGGCTGAGATGCGGCGCGGCCCAGCATCCCCGCGACGGGCACAGGTGATGCGCCTCGACGTCCGGCGCGAGTGACTCCAGCCCGAGCGCGATCGCGAGCGCGAGGCGGTACGGCCGCAGGTCGCGGCCGCGGTAGCTGATCGTCTTCGGGTAGAGGTCGCGATCGAGATACCGGTCCCGGAACACGACGCACGGCGTCTTGAGCCCCGGCGGCACCGCTCCGACCGTGCTGCGCTGAAGCATCCTGAGCACGACGTCTCGCTCCGGGGGAGTAAGTGAGCCGGCGCGCGAGCCGACGGCGTGCTCGATCCACTCGGCCGACGGATCACCTTTCACCACGCGGAGATGCGAGCGCGCGCGCGCGCCGGCGTCGCGCTCCGCCGGTGCTCGTGAGCCACGCTCCGCCGGTGCTCGTGAGCCGTCGCGCATCACCGGCCCACCGCCCGCTTCCGCTCGCGGCGAACGTGCGCGAGGACGTCGCGCTCGACGAGCCCGAGCGCGGTCGGCGGCAGCGGCGTCGGGCGACGCGCCGCCGCGAGCCTCTGGACGAATTCGCGCCAGTCGCTCCAGCGGATCAAGTCGGCGTTCCCGACGCGGGCCGCGGGCAGCTCGCCGCGAGCGATCGCACGACGGATCCCGCGCTCGCCGACCGGGCTGCGCGCCTGCCCGCTCTCGTCGCGGATTCGCGCGACTAAGCCGCGGACCGTCAACAACGGCGAGTCGGCGCGTTCCGTGTCCACTCGCCCAATGTGAGCCGAGCGCCGACGTCGTGCGACTGGACGGTGCTAGATCCGTCCGGGAACCCGGACCGTTCTAGATCGTTCCGGCCCGCGCGATCGACTTCCGCACGGCCTCGGAGCGCTGGCGCACGGCCAGCGCGGGCAGCTCGGACAGCTCGCGGCCCTCGCGCTCCGCCTCCTGCCGCAGCTCGTGCTCGGCGACGCGGCGGTGCAGCACCGCGGCCGGGGCGTCCGGCGACTCGGCCCGCAGCCGCTCGAAGTGCTCGCGTCGCTCGGCGTCGCGCTCGCGCGTGTTGCGCTTGCGCTGCTCGGCCCCGGCCCGCCGGTCGGCCCGGTCGACGATCCGCTGAGCCTCGGAGAGCTGGGCGGCGTGGCCGCGCTGCTGCCAGCGCGCCCAGCTCGCGAGCACGTTGAGCGTAGCCGCGACGGCCGCCTCGACGTCGCCCCGGTCGAGCGCCGCCATGACCTGAGGCGCGAAGCGGTCGAACGCCCGGACCTCGGCCTGAGCCCCGCGCAGGAGCGGCTCGCCGCCCTCGACGCGCAGAGCCGCGCGCGCGCACGTCGCGCTCCAGCAGCGCGAGCAGGCGGGCGGCGTACTCGCGGCCCGCGTCGCTCGGCGTCGTCTTCCTCCGCGTCACAGGCGGCCCCCGTCGTGTCAGCAATCCGATAGCAAACCGGACACGGTTCGCACCGTTCGGGCCCGTCTAGCGCGTCTCGCGGCGCTTCCTGCGCGCTCGGGGGCGCCTAACGCTCTCTTCAAATCCGATGGGGAGCGCGGCGACGCGCTCCCGGCGGGTTCGATTCCCGTCCGCTTCCGCCAAACGGCCGATGTTCCGCGGCGTTGGGGCGGTTTGCGGGGGTCGGTTGCGGGCAGGGTCCGGACAGGGTCCAGTCCTCCGGCGCTGCGGGCTGTTCGTGGCGAAAGCGCTGCGGCGCGACCGCAGTCGAACTACTCTGCCCCGGTGCAAAGCACCACCTACCGGATGATCGAGCGCATCGCTGTGTTGTTCGTGGGCATCGGCGTCATTCTGATCGGGGTGTGGCTACTCCCCTCGGCCGACCTCTTCGGCCAGGTCGAACTGACGGGCAAGGACCTCGCATTTCGGGGGTCCGTTCCAGTCGTGATCATCGGGATCGGCGCCGCGCTGGTTGGTTCGCTGGTATTCTGGGGCGGGGCTACGCGGAAAACTCGCACGACGGAGCGGAGCTCCGAGAAACAGGCCAGAGAGAGAGGAACGCATGAGCGGCAAAGAGAACCAGCCGGACACGAGCGGCGCGGAATCAACGGAGGACAGCACCTCGACCAGCGGCGGCAGCGTGAAGGAGACGGTCACCGAAACCATTGTTGAGGTCGAAGAGATCCTCCGGAGCGAGACCGGGCGGCGCAAGCGCTAGGAACTCCGGGCCACTAACTCGCTCACCTGCGTCGCTGCGGCAGCGCCGCCACGATCGCCTCGCGGGTGACCGCCGGCTTCGAGTAGTGGTCGAGGCTCCGGCCGTCCTTGTGGCGCGAGAACGCACGCAGCACGCGCTCGTTCATCCCGCCCTGCGCGAGCGCCGTCAGCATCGTGTGGCGCGTCCCCTCCTGGAACGGGACGCGGAAGCCCAGCACCTGCTTGCAGGTCCGGTTCCACAGCCGCTCGATCGCGTCGGGCGCCCAGCGCTTCGCCGGGTTCCTCGCACTCGGGTTCCAGGAGCGCCACCTCGCCGCGCAGCCGCGACTCGGTCGTCGCCTGCTCCAGCCGCCAGGCGATTCAGGCGAGCAGCTCCTCGTTCCAGAGCCTCCGCCACTCGGCGGCGCCGGTCTTCGGCTGGCGGCTGCGCGCCCTCCCTTCTCTTGTACGCCGGTTGCTTCCGGTCGTCGAGGTCATCGGCGTGACCGGATCTGTCACACCCTGCACCTAGCATCGGGTTCTCGCCCCGAGATCGAGGTGTGTGATGGCGGCAGCGGCTCCGGTCGTCGGGCGAGCAGTTGCGAGCAGGCCCCGACGCGAGCCGCGCGATCTCGAGGCGCGGCTCGTCGCGGAGGCGCGGTCACCGGCGGCGCTGCGGCGGGTGTTGGCGCGGGTCGCGGGGCGGATGGTGGCGACGCGCGGCTGGGACCGGCTCGGGTTCGCTCGGCTCGGCGACTACGAGGTAGAGCGCGCGGGGGTGTCGGCGCGCGAGCTGCACGATCTGGCGCACGTCGATGCGGCGCTCGCGCGGCTTCCCGCGCTGGACGCGGCGGTCGCTCGCGGGGAGATCGGGTGGACGCAGCTGCGCCTCTTGTGTCGGGTCGCGACCGAGGACGACGAAGCGCGCTGGCTGGAGCTGGCTTCGCGGCTCACGGCGCGCGCGCTCGCGCGCGAGGTGCGGGCGGTGGATCGGGTCGCACGGGAGCCGCTCTCAGCGGTCGACGAGGACGGCGATCGGCGCGACGGGATCGTCTTGCGGCTGACGCCGCGCGCACGGGCTCGCTGGTGGAGCGCGCGGCAGGTCGCGAGCCGGGTTGCGGGACATGCGCTGTCGCACGGGGCGTTCGCGGAGGTGCTCGTCGCGGAGGTGATGTCGGGAGTCGACATCGATGGGAACATCACGCCGGACGAGACCGAGAGCGTGCGCGCGCGGGATCGCGGCGGGTCGCGAGGGGATTCGCCCGAGATCGGCGAGCGGCGTCGAGCACCAGCGGGGCTGGCTGCGCTGCCCTCGCCCGAGGTCGCCGCGCTCGAGCGCGATCTGGCCGACGCCGACGCGTTCGAGCTCGACCGGCGGCTGCGGCTCGCGGTCCGGATGGAGGCGCGCGGCCTCGCGCGGGTCGGGCGGCTGCTCGCCGACGTCGTCGCGTGGGGCCTCCACCGCGACGCGGGCTACAACGGGCTCGATCGATACGCCGAGGAGCGGCTCGGCATCTCGGCCAGCCGGGCCCGGGCGCTGCTGCGGATCGAGCGCGCGGCGCGCGCGTGCCCGCCGCTGCGCGAGGCCTTCGCGGCGGGGCGACTGTCCTGGGTCCAGGCCCATCGGCTCGTGCCGCTGCTGCTCGAGCCGGCCGCGGAGCGTCACCGCGAGGGCTGGGTCGCGCACGCGGGGCGGGTGAGCGTGCGGCGGCTGGGCGACGACGTGGAGCGGGCGCTCGCGTCGGGCGACTTCGAGCCGCCGCCGCTCGCGCCGCAGCCGGCACCGGATCCCGGTGCCGACCCCGTGGGTCTCCAGACGGGTGCGATCACAGGGTCCGTGAAGGAGACCGCGCGCCTGCTCTTCACCGTCCCGCTCGAGGTCGGGCCGCTCTTCCGCGCGATCCTCGCGACGGTGCAGCGGCGGCTCGAGCGGATTCGCGGCCGCCCGGCGTGCCGAAGCGACGCGCTCGAGGCGATGCTCGACCACGCGCTCGCCGCGTGGCGGCCCGAGCGCCCGACCGCGCGCGAGCGGCGCGAGTGGGCGGTCTTCGAGCGCGACGGCTGGCGCTGCACGGCGCCGGGCTGCACGTCGTATCGGAACCTCGAGCGCCACCACGTGGTGTTCCGCTCGCGCGGGGGCTCCGACGAGCCGTCGAACCTGACGACGCTGTGCGCGTGGCATCACCGGCGTGGCATCCACACCGGCGTGCTGCGCTGCACCGGCGCGGCGCCGGAAGGGCTGCGCTTCGAGCTCGGTCTGCGCGCGGGCGCGCCGCCGCTCGCCGTGTACGGGTCGGGGGACATCCGAATGAGCCCGTGACCGCCATCACCGTCGTGGCCATCAACTCCGGGCGGGCGCGTGCCGATCCGTCCCTCCGGCCGGATGGTTCGGGGGTGACACACACGTGTGGGTCGGACGTTCGTTCCTTTCGTTCGGGATCGGAGCCTGCGCGGCCGCGCTGCTGCTCGGCTGCGGGCCGGTGCGATCGGTGACGGTCGGGCGCG
>CAZQYK010000478.1:0-6396 GCA_964597285.1 uncultured Spirochaetales bacterium | reverse complement strand
GAGTCCATGGGCTTTCCCGCGCGCGCACCCCCGATTACACCCGCAACGCCCCTCGACGTCTCACCCGCTCGACGGTCCGAAACCGACGAGTGCCGGGAATTCGATCAGACGCCACCCGACGACGAGCCGTGACCCGCCGGCCACGGTGCTCCGAACCTGTACCGATTCCACCCCGAGAGGCGACCTGCGCGCTCGGTGCACTGCTCGTCTACCATCCGCGGGTGTCCACGCGCGCCACACCGGCTTCAGCACGAGGTCGCCCAGCTTGAAATCACCCGGCCACGGGGTGTAGTGGACGGAATGCACGTTCTGTCAAGGCCGGCGCGCAGCGCCGACCGCCCAGGGATGTCCCAGAAGGGAATCTGACCCCAGCGCCGCGGCTTCAGAGTTTGCGTCGTCTCCGCGACAGCCCGTGTAGCCAGCCTCCGGGTGCCGTGTCGAGGGCCAGCGCCGGGGGCATCGTGGTGGGGCCCCGCTCGCCGCGAGCGCGACCTTGGCGCGCGGCCCGGCGACGCTGCGGATCCCCTGGGAAAGCCGTTCGCAGGGCTCACTGTCACTCGTGATTTCACTCGCAGCCGGGCGAGTGCTGGTAGGGTGGCGGGGCAAACCATTTCGGGAGGGACCGCCGATGCAGGCGAAGACCGCGCGGTACGGGCTCGTCCGAGTGCTAGTCGCCACGCTTCCGCCGCTCCTGGCCGGCGCGGACGCAGCGGCGCTGACGGTGACCTTCATCAAGAAGGCGGACACCGCGACGCCGATCCCCGGCGGCAGCGGCGCATTCACGAGCTTCGGCCGGAATCCGAGCATCGACGGTGGATTCGCGGTCGCCTTCCGCGGCGACGGCGAAGCTCCGACCCCGGTCGGCCCGGCCCAGCAGGGCATCTACTCCAACCTCAGCGGCTCGCTCGCGGTCGTCGCCGACCAGGGCACGCCGAGCCCCGGCGGCGCCGGGAGCTTCGAGAGCTTCCCGCTCGAGCCGTCGAGCGACGTCGACTACGGCGCGAGCTGGGGCGGCGGCGGTGCGGCGGGGCAGGCGGGCATCTACCGCGACGCGGGCAGCGGCGCCGAGCGGCTCGCGGACCGCAACACGCTGCTGCCGGGCGGCCAGTCGGGCGAGCTCTTCGACCTCTTCGTCTTCCCGCCCGCGAGCGACGGCGACGACGTCGTCTTCCCCGCGCTCGGCGACGGCGGCGCGCTGGGCCCGCCCACCGTAGGTGTCTACCGCGCCAGCGGCGGTGCGCTCGCGGCGCTCGTCGACTCGAACACCACGATGCCCGGCACGTCGGAGAACTTCGACTTCATCTCTCGCGCCCACGTCGACGCCGGCGTCGTCGCGTTCCGCGGCTGGAGCGCCAGCGGCTTCGACGGCGTCTACCGCATCGACGTCGGGCTCGAGACGGTCGCCGACGAGAACACGCTCGCGCCGAGCGGTCTGCCCTTCCAGAGCTTCGGCGGCGACCCGGTGCCGAGCGGCGATGCTGTCGTCTTTCGCGGCACCGACGTCGCCGGGCTGAGCGGGATCTTTCGCGCCGAGAGCGGAATTGCGCTCGTCGCCGACGAGACTACGCCGATTCCCGAAGGCGGTGGCGCGACCTTCGAGATCTTCGGCGACTACGCGATCGACGGAGACCTCGTCGTCTTCGAGGGTATCGGCGCGGCCGGCAGCCAGGCCGGCCTCTACGCGCACCATGCCCTCGGCGTCGGAGGCACGCTCGAGAAGATCGTCGACCTCGGCGACTCGATCCAGGGGAAGTCCGTCAGTGAGCTCGAGCTCTCGGGTGAGGCCGTCTCGGGCAATGACGTCGCGTTCTGGGCCCGCTTCAGCGACGGCAGCGAAGGGGTGTTCGTCGCAGGCCTCTCGAGCCCCGACTACGTGCTCCCTCCGCTCGAGCCGGGACAGATCGTGTGGGCCGACAGCTCACTCTGGGCGCTGCGCAGCGTGGATCCCGTCACCGGGGACCGGACCATCCTCACCGGCTGCTCGCCCCAGACGAACCCGGAACAGATCTGCGGCGAAGAGTGGGATCGCGGCGACGGCTTGCCGGTCCAGTACCCGCAGGAGTCGATCGTCGAGAGCCCCCACTCGCTGCTGGTGACCAAGTACGGGGGCTACAACCAGCTCGTCCGGGTGGACGTCGCGACCGGCGACCGGACGATCCTGTCCTCGTTCAACTCTCCGCCCGTCGGCTCGGGACCGGAAGCCTACTTCACCACGCTCGCCGTGGACGCGGATGGCTCGATCCTCACGCCGGGACCGGACGGCATCATCCGCGTCGATCCGGTTACGGGAAACCGCACGCTCGCCATTCCGAAGAGCCGCCTCTCCTTCCCCGATCTGAATCTGGGCCCGATGGCTCGAGACGATCGGAAGCTCTTCTCGGTGGGCGCGCCGCCGCCGCAGGTGCTGGAGATCGACATCGACACCGGCTTGCGCGAGGTGCTGTCGGGAGAGACGAGTCCAGGCGCCGGGCCGGCGCTCGGCTATCCCGTCGACGTCGCAATCGAGGTGCCGGGCCCGAACGGCAGCCTGCTCGTGCTGGTGGACCCGCCCGGCGCTGCGCCCGGCGTTCTGATGCGCGTCGACCGCGCCACCGGAGATCGGTCGATCGTCTCCAGCGCGACCGTCGGCTCCGGTCCGGCGTTCGAGACGCTGACGGGGCTGGCCTACGGACCGACCACCGATCGGATCTACGTGAGCAACGACCGCGCCTCGACCCAGTTCGGCCAGCTCCTCGAGGTGGACCCGCTGACCGGCGATCGCGCCGTCCTCAGCTCGCTCTTCGTCGGCGCCGGTGTGAATCCCTACGAGAGCTACTCGGTGTCGGTCGTCCCCGAGCCGGCGCGGCTGCTCGCGCTCTGCGCCGGAACGATCCTGCTCGGCGCTCTCTACACGTCGAAGCGGAAGATCACGACGTCGCCGTCCTGGATCACGTAGTCGCGGCGCTCGACGCGCAGCGCGAAGGCGGCGCGCACGAAGCGGTGCGCCGAGGGCCCGCCCAGGGATGTCCCAGAAGGGAATCTGACCCCAGCGCCGCGGCTTCAAAGTTTGCGTCGTCTCCGCGACAGCCCGTGTAGCCAGCCTCCGGGTGCCGTGTCGAGGGCCAGCGCCGGGGGCGCGTGCGGGCGAGGTCGGCGTGCAGCACGGGCCGGTCCGTTTACAGAAACGGAACGTCTCCTCGCGACGTCCCCGCGCGGCGGCGCGCTGCTGTGCCGCGTGAAGCGCGATCTCGAGCCCGAGGGCCTGCCCGCGAGGTTTCGACCACGCGGCGCAGGCGCAGCTGCTGAACGCGATGCGGGACGGAGACGCGGGGCCGGAGCTTCGGGTCGGGGGGGAATGGGTGGCGCTGCCGGATCTCTGAGGGGCGTGGGCATCCACCGAGGGCGTCCAGAGCTACTTCGTCCGGCGGGATCGCGTACACTTCACACGTCACCCGCGGCCGGTTTGTCTCGCGCAGGCATCTCCCAACTGAACCGCACGGGTCGCGGTGGTCGGCTGGAGGTCTCATGGCAGGGCTCAGCCGCGACCTTCGCACCCGCACGCTGGGCCTCTGGGCGCCTCTGCTGCTGGTTCAGCTCTCGGCGTCTGCGGCCTGGGGAGTCGACCCGGTCTTCCCCGGGCTCCTGTTCCCGTCTCCCGACGTGGTCGCGATCGCGAGCGCCGACTTCGACGGAGATGGCATCCCCGACGTGGCGGCGCTGACCGACGCCTCGCCGCTCGCGGTCAACGTGCATCTCGCGAGCGCCGACGGGACGCTCGCCGAGCCCGTGGCCTACCCGATCGGGGGCCCTGGGGGCTCCGCCGCACGCGCGATCGCGGCGGGCCACCTGAACGGCGACACCGCTGTCGACCTCGTCGCGACCTCGGTGGTGGGCGCCACCCTGAGCATCCTGTTCGGAAACGGCGACGGGACGTTCCAACCCTCTGTCGACTCGAGCCTGTCGCCGTCGGCGGTCCCGTCGGGCGTCGCGGTCGCCGACGTGAACGGCGACCCGCACGCCGACATCGTCACCGCGAACGCCGCGTCGGCGGACGTGAGCGTGGTGCTCTCGAACGGCGATGGAACCTTCCAGGCGCCGGTCGCCTACAGCGTCGGCTCCGTCGTCCCGAACGAGGGCCCGGTCTCGGTGGCCGTGGCACTTCTCGACGGTGACGCGTTTCCGGATCTCGCGGTCGCCCGGGTGGGAAGCAACCCGTCTTCCTCGCCGGGCGACGTGCGGGTCCTGCTGGGAAACGGCGACGGCAGCTTCCAGGCTGCCGTCGCGTACCCCGCCGGCATCCTTCCGCGGGATGTCGCCGCGGGCCACATGAACGGCGATGCCTTCCTCGACCTGGTGGCCGGGCCGAACGTGCTGCTCGGAAACGGCGACGGCAGCTTCCAGGCACCGATCCAGGCGGCCTCGGGCGGCGAAGCGGTCGCGCTGGGGCAGCTCGACGCCGATCCGCACCTCGACGTCGTCTCCGCTCGGGGGTTCTCGACGTTCGTCTACCAGGGAAACGGCGATGGCAGCCTCTCTCCGGGCGTGGCGGAGTCGGCACTCGGGCTCGACGTCCTCACCCTCGACGTCGACGACGACGCGGTCCCGGACCTCGCGACCGCGGACAACGGCTGGGTCTCGATTCTCCTCGGAAACGGAGACGGCACCTTCGAGCCGTCGACCGGGTCCAACCCGGCCTACCCCGTGGGCGACGAGCCGGAGAATCTGGTCGCGGCGGACTTCGATCGCGACGGCGCCATCGACGTCGCGACGCTCAACCAGGGCGCCGCGAGCCTGAGCGTCGCGCTCGGAAACGGAGACGGGACCTTCGCCGCGTCGCTCGATTCGGCGTCCACGCTCGTGTCGAGCCTGGGACTCGCCGCGGCCGACCTCGATGGCGATACCTTCCCCGACCTCGTCGGCTCTACCTGGAGCGACTCGGTGGAGGTCCTGATCGGAATCGGCGACGGGACCTTCGCGAGCGGCATCTCGTACGCGACGGGGGCCAGCTCGCGGGACGTCGCCGTGGCGGACCTGACCCGGAACGGCCACATCGACGTCGTCTCGGCCGGGGGCGGGGCGATCGCGGTATTGCTCGGTAACGGAGACGGAACACTCCAGAGCCGTGTGTCCTACCCGGTCGGCGGCGCGAATACCGTGAGGCTGGTCGACCTGAACGGAGACCTCTTCCCCGACGCCGTCACCGCGAACTCCAACGGCACCGTGAGCGTCCTGCTCGCCAACGGCGACGGCAGCTTCCAGGCGGCGGTCAGCTACCCCGCCGACGGTTCGATCGGACCTGGGTCGGTCAGTGCCGCAGACCTGGACGGCGACGGCGCGATCGATCTCGTCGTCCCCTTCAGGGGGTTTTCCGGCAACGGGACCGTCGTCGTCCTGCGGGGCAACGGCGACGGCACCTTCCAGCCCCAGGAGACCCACGCAACCGGAGGATCGGAGGACGCCGTGGCGGTCGGCCGACTCGACGCGAACGGCACCGTCGACATCGTGGTCACGACCATCTACCAGGAGGTGCGCGTCCTGCTCGGAAACGGCGACGGCACCTTCGCGCCCGTGACGGCGTACTCCACCGGGAGGGTGCCCATCGACCTGGCGATCGCCGACGTCGACGGCTCTGGCGGTCTCGACCTCATCGTCGCGAACGAGGTGAGCGAGGACTTCAGCGTGCTCCTCAATCTGCCCGAGCCCGGCCTCGCCTCGATGCTCACCTGGGGGGTCATCGTAGTCGCGCTGCTGGGCCGCACGCGCGCTTCCCGTCTCGGGTCTACCCGCGCGAACCTCCCGCCGCCCCGGGCTCGACGCCGACCGCACGAGCACCCTCGATTCGCGAGCTCCGCGTAGAGGCTCGTCGCCTACTCCCTGGCGCTCGGTCGGATCAGACCAGCTGCCGCGTCACCTGCACGCCGACGACCACCGCGATGAGTGCTGCGGCCACGCTCCCGACCGCGTTCGCGAGCGCGAGCCACGCCCGTCCGTCCTCGACGAGCTCCCAGGTCTCGAGGTCCGGCCACGGGGTGTAGTGGACGGAATGCTACTTCTCGGACCTGCCGGGAATCGAGCTTGAAGACCCTCTGCCTATCCGATTCGCTCCGCCCGTGACCGGATGTGACACAGCGGGAGGTCATTCTGACCGTCCGAGGAGGACGTCGAATGCATTTCCCGAGCACGCTCTTGGAGTTCCAGGCCCAGTTCCCCGACGAGGAGAGCTGCTGGGCCTACCTGCGTCGGTCCCGCTGGCTAGCGGATTCCGGTGTCCTCGCTGCGGAGAGCGGGGCAGTCACTTCCTCGCGGCGCGGCGGCTCGAGCAATGCCGCAGCTGCCGCTATCAAGGCTCGGTGACCGCCGGCACGGTCTTCCACGGCACGCGGGTTGCGCTCCGCGTCTGGTTCCTCGGGATCTTCT
>CAZQYK010000477.1:0-2799 GCA_964597285.1 uncultured Spirochaetales bacterium | reverse complement strand
ACCCGCGCGTGCGCTCGACCCTCGCACGAGGTCGCATAGACTAGCCGCGATGAAGTTCCAGGCGGTGATCTTCGACCTCGGCGGCGTCGTGCTCGGCTCGCCGCTGCACGCGATCGCCGCGTACGAGCGCGAGCGCGGCCTGCCCGAGGGCTTCGTCAACCGCGTCGTCGTCGACACCGGCGAGGCCGGCGCGTGGAGCGGCCTCGAGCGCGGCCGGCTCTCGTTCGAGGACTTCGTGCCGGCCTTCGGGGCCGACTGCGCGCGCGCCGGCCAGCGCGTCGACGTGCGCGCGCTCTTCGCGCGGATGGCCGAGGCGTCGGCGCCGCGGCCGGAGATGCTCGCCGCGGTCGCCGCGATCCGCGCGCACGGGCTGCGCGCCGCGGCGCTGACGAACAACTGGGCCAGCGAGGAGCGCGACGACGGCACGCGCGCGCTGCGCGGCCACTTCGACGCGTTCTTCGAGTCGAGCGCACTCGGGCTCCAGAAGCCCGACCCCCGCATCTATCGCCACGCGTGCGCCGAGCTCGGCGTCGAGCCGGCCGCGGCGGTCTTCCTCGACGACATCGGCCGCAACCTCAAGGCCGCGCGCGCGCTCGGGATGACGACGATCAAGGTCGACAGCCCGGCGCAGGCGCTCGCCGAGCTCCAGAGCGCGCTCGGCTTTCCACTGGATTCCCCTAGGGGATGAACGCTCGACCGCGCGAGCCGTATCCATCAGGTCATTGAGATGGAGTGATACTTCACTAGACTCGCGCTACCGCGCCGCCGATGCGCGTCAGGGGGCGCGAGCCCCGGGAGCCAGCCGAGCCGTGAGCGCCGGGATCGATCCGAAGCACGCCAGGGAGACGCTCGAGGCGATCTTCGCCGAGCGGATCCTCGTGATCGACGGCGCGATGGGCACGATGATCCAGACGCGCGGCCTCGAAGAGGCCGACTTCCGCGGCGAGCGCTTCGGCGAGCACCCGCGCGACCTGAAGGGCGACAACGAGCTGCTCGTGTTGACGCGGCCCGACGTGATCCGCGACATCCACGACGCCTATCTCGCCGCCGGCGCCGACCTGATCGAGACGAACACCTTCGGCGCGACGCGGATCGCGCAGGCCGACTACGGCACCGAGGGCCTCGTCGCCGAGCTCAACCGCGAGGCCGCGCGACTCGCGGTCGAGGCGGCGGCGGCGTGGACGGCCAAGGACCCGTCGCGCCCGCGGCTGGTCGCCGGCGCGGTCGGCCCGACGAACAAGACCCTCTCGATCTCGCCCCGCGTCGAGGACGCCGCGTTCCGCGACCTGAGCTTCGACGCGCTGCGAGACGCGTACGCCGAGCAGGTGCGCGCGCTCGCCCTCGGCGGCGTGCACGCGGTGATGATCGAGACGATCTTCGACACGCTGAACGCGAAGGCCGCGATCGTCGCGACGCGCGAGGTCTTCGACGAGCTCGGCGTCGAGCTTCCGATCCTGCTCTCGGTGACGATCACCGACCGCAGCGGCCGCACGCTCTCGGGCCAGACGGTCGAGGCCTTCTGGATCTCCGTGCAGCACGCGAAGCCGATCTCGGTCGGCATCAACTGCGCGCTCGGGGCGCGCGAGATGCGGCCCTTCCTCGCCGACCTCGCCGCGGTCGCCGCGGTGCCGGTCACCGCGTATCCGAACGCGGGCCTCCCGAACGCCTTCGGCGGCTACGACGAGACGCCCGAGCAGACCGCGGCGCTGCTCCGCGAGTTCGCCGAGAGCGGGCTCGTCAACGGCGTCGGAGGCTGCTGCGGCACGACCGACGCGCACGTCGCCGCGATCGCGCGCGCGGTCGCCGGCGTCGCGCCGCGCGAGATCCCGACCCCGGACCCCGACGTCGCGTGGTACAGCGGCCTCGAGCCGCTCGCGATCCGCCCCGGCTCGAACTTCCTGATGATCGGCGAGCGCACCAACGTCACCGGCTCGAAGCGCTTCGCGAACCTGATCCAGAAGGACGACTACGCCACGGCGCTCGAGGTCGCGCTCGACCAGGTGCGCGGCGGCGCGAACGTGCTCGACGTCAACATGGACGAGGGCATGCTCGACTCCGAGCACGCGATGACGCGCTTCCTGAACCTCGTCGCGACCGAGCCCGAGGTCGCGCGGATCCCGATCATGGTCGACAGCTCGAAGTGGAGCGTGATCGAGGCCGGGCTCAAGTGCGTCCAGGGGCGCGGCATCGTCAACTCGATCAGCCTGAAGGAGGGCGAGGCCGACTTCCTCGCCAAGGCCCGCACGGTGCAGCGCTACGGCGCCGGCGTCGTCGTGATGGCCTTCGACGAGGTCGGCCAGGCCGACACCACCGAGCGCAAGGTCGGGATCTGCGAGCGCGCCTACCGGCTGCTCCTCGACGAGCTCGGCTTCGACCCGAAGTCGATCATCTTCGACCCGAACGTCCTCGCGATCGCGACCGGCATCGAGGAGCACGCGCGCTACGCGATGAACTTCATCGAGGCGACGCGCGAGATCAAGCGGCGCTGCCCCGGCGCGAAGATCAGCGGCGGCGTGTCGAACCTGTCGTTCTCGTTCCGCGGCAACGAGCTCGTGCGAGAAGCGATCCACACTGCCTTCCTCTACCACGCGATCGAGGCCGGCATGGACATGGGGATCGTCAACGCCGGGCAGCTCGGCGTCTACGCCGACATCCCGCCGGAGCTGCTCGAGCACGTCGAGGACATCCTCTTCGACCGCCGGCCCGACGCGACCGAGCGGATGGTAGAGCTCGCCGAGACCGTCAAGGGCGCCGGCAGGAAGCGCGAGCTCGACCTGACGTGGCGCGAGGCGCCGGTCG
>CAZQYK010000476.1:0-3906 GCA_964597285.1 uncultured Spirochaetales bacterium | reverse complement strand
CACGGGCCGGATCGCGGCGCGTCGCCGCCGCGCGATCGAGGCGAGCGGCGATCCGCGCGCGGACGTGAACGCGATGCTGCGCGATGCCCACGAGCTGCTCGCGGAGGCCGGCATCGCGGCGTCGGCGCTACTCGGCGTGGGCGTGGCCGCGCCGGGGCCGATCGATTTCGCGCGCGGGGTGGTGGAGTCGCCGCCCAACCTCGCGGGCTGGGGCTCGGTGCCGATCCGCGAATGGCTCGGCGCCGCCTTCGATGCGCCCGTCAACCTCGAGAACGATGCGAATGCCGCGGCGCTGGCCGAGTGGCGCTTCGGCGCCGGCCGCGGCGCGCGCGACCTCGTGTACCTGACGATGTCGACCGGCGTCGGCGCCGGCCTGATCCTCGACGGCCGGCTCTACCGCGGCCACGGGGGCGGCGCCGGCGAGGTCGGCCACGTGCCGGTGGAGTGGGGCGGCGAGCCCTGCGGCTGCGGACGGCGCGGCTGCCTCGAGGCCTACGTCGGCGGGCGGCGTTGGAGCGAGCGCCTCGCGCGCGAGACGCCCGCCGCGAGCCGCGTCGCCGCGCTCGCCGGCGGCGCTGCCGCGGCGCGCCCCGAGCACGTCATCGCCGCCGCGCGCGAGGGCGACGCGTTCGCGCAGGCCGAGCTCGCGCGCTGGAACCACTACCTCGTGCGCGGGCTCGTCGCGCTCTGCTTCACGCTCGCGCCGCAGGTGATCGTGCTCGGCACGATCGCCGCCGCCGCCGGCGACGCGCTTTGCCTCGAGCCGGTGCGCCGCGAGGTGCGCGAGCACGTCTGGCCGCAGCTCGTGCGCGGGCTCGAGATCCGCGCGTCGGCGCTCGGCGCCGACGGCGCGTACTACGCCGCGCTGTGCGCGGCGCTCGAGGGCTCGGAGGCGGTCGACTCGACGACCTGACGCTGGAGCCGCTCGAGCGCGCCGGCGATCTGCGGGATCTGCCGCGACGCGCGGTGGGCGTTCTCGAGCAGCGCCGTGAAGCGCTCGGACACGGCCTCGCTCGCCTTCGCGTGCGCGGCGGTATTGGCCTGGATCGAGCGGATCATCTCCGTGATCGCGTGGCTGTTGTTGCGGATGTAGCGGCCCGAGCTGCGCTGCTCCTCGGTGGCCTGCGCCATCTGGCGCGCCATGTCGAGGTAGGTGTGGACGTTGCGCGCGAGCGACTCGCTCGCCTGCGACTGCTCGCTCATCGCGAGCGAGATCTGCTGCACGCACTCGGAGACCTTCTGCGCGGCCGCGGCCACGTGCTTCGAGTTGCGCGCCTGCTCCTCGGTGGCGCGGGTGATCTCCGAGACCCGGCCGTTCGCCTCGCGGGCCGAGCTGCGGATCACGTCGAGCGCCTCGCCGGCCGCGTGCGAGCGCTCGACGCCCTCCTGCACGGCCTCGATTCCCTCGCCCATCGCGCGCACCGCGTTGGCCGACTCGCCCTGCACCTTGCGGATCATCGTCTCGATCTGCTTCGCGCTCGCGCTCGTGCGCTGCGAGAGGGTCTTGACCTGGTCGGCGACCACGGCGAAGGCCTTGCCGTGCTCGCCGGCCTGGAACGCGATGATCGCGGCGTTGAGCGAGAGCAGGCTCGTCTCCTCGCTGATGCCGCCGATCACGTTCGCGATCTCGCCGATCTCGCCGACGCGGCCCGCGAGCGTCTCGAGCGCCGTGCGCGCCGCGAGCGTCTGGCTGCGGATCGCCTGGATGCCCTGGATCGTCGCGCGCACCGCGTCCGAGCCTTCGACGGCGCTCTCGCTGACACGGCGGGTCAGCTCCGACGCGCCGCGCACGTGCTGGCCCACCTCCTGGATCGCCCGGTCCATCTGGGTCGTCGCGGTCGCTGTCTCGACGGCGATCTGCTGCACCTCGTCGCCGCTCTCGGCGACGCGACGGATGCTCGCGCCCATCTGCTGGATCGACGCGGTCGACGACTCGACGGTCTGGCGCAGCGCGTCGGCGCTCGCGGCCACCTGCTCGATCGCAGTGCCCATCTGCTCGATCGACGCCGCGGTCTCCTCGTTCGCGCGCGCGAGGCTCTCGACCTCACCGTTGATGTCGCGGATCGAGCTGTTGATGTGCGCGAGCAGCGACGCCGTCTCCTCGACGGCCTCCTCCTGCTCGCCGGCGCCGCGCTCGGCCTCGGCCACCGCGCGCGCGATCTGCTCGGGCAGCCCGCGCAGCTGCGCGCCGAGCGCCGCGAAGCGCGCGCGCCCGCTCTCGAGCCGGGCGGCGACCTCGGCCACCGGCGCCGCGAGCGCCGCCGCCGGGCCTTCGCTGCGCACGCGCGCGTCGAGCTCGCCGGCCGCGAGGCGCCGCAGCACCGCCACCGGCTCGTCGAGGGCGCGGCCCCCGGCGGCTCCGCGCGCGAGCGCGAGGCCGACGCCGGCCGACAGCGCCGCGAGGCAGCCGAGCGCCGCGAGCGGGTTCTCGGTCGCGACCTGCACGCCGACCGCCACGCCGCCGGCCGCGAACGCCGCCGCGGCCCCCCAAGCGCCGGTTCCTCGCGTCATCGCCCCCTCTCGGGGTCGTGGATCGACCGCTCGTCCGCGACGCTTGAGGCGCGGGTTGCGCACCGGCGTTCGGGCATTCAACCGCCGAGCGCGAGCGTCTCGTCGCGCAGCGCCGCGAGCCGGCCGGCGCGGATCGCGTCGCGCGCGCGCTCGAGCAGCCGCAGGTAGAAGCGCAGGTTGTGCAGCGACGCGAGGCGCGCGCCGAGCGCCTCGCCGGCGCGCAGCAGGTGGCGCAGGTAGCCGAGCGAGTAGCGCGCGCAGGTCGCGCAGTCGCAGTCGGGGTCGGGCGGGGCGGTCGACGCGCGGTGCGCGGCGTTCTTGAGCCGCACGAGGCCGCGGCTCGTGAAGAGCACGCCATGGCGCGCGTGGCGCGTCGGCAGCACGCAATCGAACAGGTCGACGCCGAGCGCGATCGCGCGCACGAGGTCCGCCGGGCGGCCGAGACCCATCAGGTAGCGCGGTGCATCGGCCGGGAGCTCGGCGTGGGTCAGCGCGACGAGCGCGTCGCGCCGCTCCGGATCCTCGCCGAGCCCGAGCCCGCCGTGCGCGAAGCCGCGGAAGCCGAGCTCGCGGGTCGCGCGCGCGCTGTGGCGCCGCAGCGGCTCCGACGTGCCGCCCTGGACGATCCCGAAGAGCCACTGGTCCGCCCGCGCATGGCGCCGCCGCGAGCGCTCGGCCCAGCGCAGCGTCCGCTCGGCCGCGGCGCGCGCGCGCGTCTCGTCGCCGGCGGCCTGCGGCGCGCACTCGTCGAGCACCATCGCGACGTCGGAGCCGAGTGCCTCCTGCACCTCGACCGCCCGCTCGGGCGACAGGCGGCGCGCGCGCCCGTCGACCGGCGAGCGGAAGGTCACCCCCTCCTCGTCGACGCGCACCTTCCCGGCGAGCGACGTGACCTGGAAGCCGCCGCTGTCGGTGAGCCACGGCCCGCTCCAGCCGGTGAAGCCGTGCAGCCCGCCGTGCGCGGCGACCACGTCCTCGCCGGGCCGCTCGTGCAGGTGATAGGTGTTCGCGAGCAGCACCTGGGCGCCGCACGCGCGCAGCTCGTCGGGCGACACGCCGCGCACCGCGCCGTAGGTGGCCACCGGCATGAAGGCCGGCGTCTCGACCGCGCCGTGCGCGGTCTCGAGCCGGCCGCAGCGCGCGTCGCCGTCGCGCGCTTCGACGCGGAACGCGAGCGCGCTCATGCCACGCCCATCGCGTCGAGCGCGCTCACCGCACCAGCATCGCGTCGCCGTACGAGTAGAAGCGATAGCCGCGCGCCACGGCCTCGGCGTAGGCGTCGAGCACCGCGCGGCGCCATCGCGGTGCGTGACGCGGAAGGCGAGGCCGCTCATCGGATCAGCATCGCGTCGCCGTACGAGAAGAAGCGGTAGCCGCGCGCCACGGCCTCCGCGT
>CAZQYK010000475.1:0-4188 GCA_964597285.1 uncultured Spirochaetales bacterium | reverse complement strand
CACAGCTTGTCCACCGCGTCCTGCCGCGTTCCCTTGTAGTCATCCCACACCAAGAGCAGCGGCCCGGGCTCCTCGGCGACGACCCTCAGAGCGACCGGAAGGTCCCTCAGTTCGTCCGTCAAGAATAGGACGCGGTAGCCCTGCTCTCGGGCGTGCTCTGCCGCGGCCAGAGTCAACCGCGTCTTGCCCGTGCCGGGCGCGCCGCTCCAAACAAGCACCTGCGCTACGCCGTCACGGAGAAACGAATCGAACTCTGCGAGCTCCTCGGAACGCCCGACGACCGTGCGCTGCAGGATCTGTGTTCGACGTGGGTCGCTCCAGAGGCTCTCGAGCGCCGGATCGCCTCGCCGCTTCTCCCAATACCGTTCCCTGAAGTCGGCCAGGGAGACGATGCCGTGAGCGAGGAGCGACTCGATTCGATCCAGTGCTCGGGCGAAGTGATCGTCCAACCCCCGGATACACTCGATCGTGATGGCCTCGCGTAGCCGAGCGGCGGTGTCGAGCTCGTTCAACTGGCCTGCGATGGACGCGACCAGTGAGTTGCGCGAGTCGTCGATGAGCACGCGCACCCGCTCCTCAACGTTCCAGAGCTCTTCGAACTGCTGGCGGGCGAGGGAGCGGATGGTATCGAGCTCCGCGAGCGTCCTGCCCGCCACCAACAGGGAGAGGCCCTTGTAGGCTCGCTCGCTCGCCGGCTCCTTAAGCAGTTCCAAGACGAGCCGCGGGAGGGAAGAGGCAAGGTGCTGCGCCAGCACCTCCAGCGCGCCAGCATCGAGCTCGGGAGCGGGATCGCGCTCCGAAAGCGCGTCCAGCACGTTGCGCCAATCCTCGGCGGCGAGATGTCGCCGCTCCGCGCTCGTCGGGTCCGCGATGACTTGGAGTACCGACAGCGGCTCTATCTCGTCGATCATCTCGGGAGACGTCCGCAGCGCCTCGGCTGAGTCTCTGACGAGGTCCGGGAATCCGTGCAGCAGCGCTTTCAGGTGCTTGGCGTATGGACGTAGCTCTGGAATCGATGCGGCGGCCTCGAACGAGCGCGCGAGCGCCGTTGCCATCAGTCGTTCGAGGTCGCGGTTCTTGAGCAGCGTTTCCGTATCGGGAATCCGCGCACGACGCGCATCCGCTTGCTCGGCGACTGCCCGGTTCACCTGCCAGTTGCCGATCGTCGCGAGCACCCCGGTCAGGAGCGCGGCCAGGCCGGCGGCCGATTCGCCCGCGAGAAGCGGAACCGTCGGTGCGACCACCCCAGCGGATAGCGCGAGCCCGGAGAGGATGACGCGGAGCAGGGACCGAACCGAGCGTGCTGAAACAGCCATTGAGTGTGAGCGACGGGACTACCGGCGGAGTCTACGCAACCCGACTCGTCGCGGGACGCGCGAGTTGAGCAGTGCTGGCGGGCGCCCCAACGCTCCAGGCCGCGGACCCTGCCCCTGCGCGGAGTCGAGGGCCGCGTTGTATCGCACGACATGCAAGCGTTCAGGTCCCGCGGGGTAGGACCGAAACGGCGGCTGCCGTAGCATGTCGCCCGCCGCGGCCGCGAGGTCGCTGCGCCCCCATGCCCATCGCTCGCAACCGCTGGTCGGAGGTCACCCCATCCCCGCACCCCTGGGAGCGCGAGGCCCTCGACTTCCTCCGGCAGGGCCTCCCCGAGCACGAGCCGTGGCGGGTCTGGACGAACTTCCAGTTCATCGCGCAGGACGGGAGCGTGAACGAGGTCGACGCCCTGGTCGTGGGGCGCACGGGCGTCTTCCTGGTCGAGATCAAGGGCCACCCGGGCCACGTCACCGGCGACGCCAACACCCTCACGTTCCGCGCGCCCGACGGCTTCCGCGCGAGCATCGACCATCCCCTCTACCTCGCGAACCTGAAGGCGAAGCGCCTCAAGGGGCTGCTGACCAGGACCAAGACCGGCGCGAAGAAGCCGCTGCCGCGAATCGAGGCCCTGGTCTTTCTATCGCACGCGCAGACAGCCGACCTGGCACCTCCCGCCGACTCCTGCGTCCTCCTCCGCGACCTGCCGGGGCGCGACGGCGGCAGCCCCGAGCGCGACGGCATCCTCGCCGCGCTGCTCTACCGCCGCGCCCCCGGGCTCAGGCCCGAGCCGCAGCTCCCCGTCGACAAGCCGATCGCCAAGAACTTCAGCAAGGCCCTCGACGAAGCCGGGCTCGGCCGCATCCCCGGCAAGCAGCGCGTCCGCGACTACGAGATCGTCGAGACCCTCGAAGAGACTGCTCTCTGGCGCGACGTGCTCGGCAAGCACGTCGCCACCGAGGGCTCGTTCCGCCGCATCCGGCGCTACTTCGCTGACCCCGACTCGCCGCTCGACCGCGACGCGGTGACCCGCGCGACGCAGCGCGAATACCAGCTCCTCGAGCGCCTGCATCATCCCAGCATCCTGGCCGTCAAGGACTTCACGACGGACGAGCACGGGCCGCTGCTCCTCTTCGAGCACCTGCCGGGCTCGATGCGGCTCGACCGCTACATCGCCGAGCACGGCGAGCGCCTCTCCCTCGACGGCCGCCTCGCCATCATTCGGAGGATCGCCGAAGCCGTGCGCCACGCGCACGCGAGCCGCATCGTCCACCGCGGGCTCGCGCCGCAGAGCGTGCTCGTCCTCCCGGATGCCGATGGCCAGGTCGAACAGCTCCGGGTCATGAACTGGAGCGCCGGCGGGCGGGCATCGGACGTCTCGACGACGGCGCCGTTCGTCAGCGCCACGCTCCACCCCGAGTCCCACACCGAGCCCGCCAGCGCCGTCTACCTCGCGCCCGAGCTGCGCCAGGATCCTGCCTCGACTGAGCCGACGCTCGACGTGTTCTCGCTCGGCGCGCTCGCGACGCTTCTGATCACCGGCCGGCCGCCCGCCTCCTCGTCGGACGAGCTCTTCGAGCGCGTTCGCGACGGGGGCCTGCACCTCGCGGCCAGCATCGAAGGCACGAGCCGGGCCCTCGACTCCCTCGTCGCGCGCGCAACCGACGCGAACGTGTCGCAGCGCTGCGCCTCGGTCGACGAGTTCCTCGAAGCACTCGACGAGGTCGAGGAGGAGGAAGCATCGGCCGAGAGCCTGTGCGAGGTCCCTCCGCACGCCGTCGCCGGCAACCACCTGCAGCACGGCCTCCTCATCGACCGCCGCCTCGGCACCGGTTCCACGGCAGTGGCTTTCCTCGTCAAGCGCACGGAAGAAGGCCGCCCCGAGTCCTACGTCCTCAAGGTCGCGCGCGAACCCGACCAGTCGCCCCGGATGGCGAGCGAGGCCGCGGTCCTGCGACAGCTCGACCACCCGAACGTCGCGCACCTCGTCGAGGAGCTGGAGTTCGGCGCCTACCGCGGCTTCCTGACGCGCCCGCCGAACGATCAGACCCTGCGCCAGCGCTTGCGCAGCGAAGGAGCGCTCCAGCTCGAGCTGCTCGAGCGCTTCGGCGAGCAGCTCCTCGGCGCCCTCGTGCATCTCGAGGAGCGCGGGATCAACCACCGCGACATCAAACCCGACAACATCGGCATCAGCGACTACGGCCGGAACCAGGCGCTGGCGCTGATCCTCTTCGACTTCTCCCTGTCGGGCGCCCCGTCCAACGACATCCGCGTCGGCACGCTCGCGTACGCCGATCCCTTCCTCGGCGAGAAGGACCGCAAGCGGTGGGACCTGTACGCGGAGCGCTACTCCGCCGGCCTGACGCTATACGAGATGGCGACGGGCGTCCTGCCGAGGTGGGGGGACGCCAAGAGCGATCCACGCGCCACCGATGCACAGGAGATCACGCTCGAGTCTGAGCTCCTGCCCGCGGGCGTCCGCGATCAGCTCGTTGCGTTCTTCCTGAAGGCGCTCGCGCGTTCGCCCCGCGGACGCTTCGACAACGCAGCCGCGATGCTCGAGGCCTGGGGGAAGGTGTTCCAGGGCACCCACCACTCACCCGTGGTCGAGGCGCCGGAGGATGCCGACCAAGTGCTCGCGGAGCGCACCGCGGCGCTCGGCGTGCGCACTCTGCTCCACGAGCTCCCGCTCAGCACGCGTGCCTCGAATGCCCTCGACCGCCTCTCGCTCTTCACGGTCGAGGACCTGTTGCGGACGCCGCCGTTCCGGCTCGCGTCCGCCAAGGGCGTCGGCCTCAAGACGCGCGCCGAGCTGGAGAAGGCCACGCGCGCGCTGCGCGAGATGTTCCCGGACGTCGAGATCGCCGCCGTCCAGGT
>CAZQYK010000474.1:0-4259 GCA_964597285.1 uncultured Spirochaetales bacterium | reverse complement strand
AGCGTGAGCGCGATCTCGATCGGGTCGTCGGGGCCGCCGGCGGAGACGGCCGGCGCGCCGGAGGCGTCGTCCGAGAGCACGATCGGGGCGCGGCGCGGGTCCTCGTCGACGAGCGGCGCCCGCTCGCCGCGGCGCGGGCGCAGCGCGCGGCTCGCGAGCAGCGCGTCGAGGTCGACCATGCGCGGCGTGGTGACCGGCAGCAGCTGCGTCGGCACGAAGATCTTCGACTTCTGCGGCCACAGCGTGCCGAGATGGACCGGCGTCGTGTACTTCGGCTCCAGCGGAAGCTCGACGGTGACGGCGGCCGGCGCCATCCACCCGAGCACCATGAAGCCCGGGAGCAGCATCAGCAGCGCGACCGCGAGCCGGTTGCGTTCGCCGCGCCGTCGATCCTTCCGCTCTCGCGTCGCCATCGGAGGGCCCCCGTCGGCCGTGGGCGGCGCGCGTGCGCGCCACCCCACCGGCTTCCACGGGTCGTATCGGGTGGACGCGAGCGGCCCTTGACGCCCGATGCGCGCGTGAGGGCGAAACCCGACGCGTTCCAGTGCGGCGCGAACGCTGCGCACACGGCGCAGCGGGCCGTGACCGGGCGGAGCTCAGGCCGGCGAAGGCGCGTGCAGCGCGATCTCGGTGATCTCCGCGGGCGCGCCGAGGCGCAGCGGCGGCCCCCAGAAGCCGGTGCCGCAGCTCACGTAGAGCTGGGCGCGGCCGTCGCGGAAGCGGCCGGCGACGTACGGCGTCGCGAGCCGCACGAACCACCGGAAGGGCCAGAACGGGCCGCCGTGGGTGTGGCCCGAGAGCTGGAGGTCGACGGCCTCGCGGCGCGCGCGCCCGAAGGTCGCCGGGTCGTGCGCGAGCAGCACCGCCGGGCGCTCCGGGTCGCGGCCGGCGAGCGCGCGCGCGAGGTCGCTGCGCGCGTCGCCGACGAGGTGCGCGCGATGGTCGTCGACACCGACGAGATCGAAGCCGGCCGCTCCGTCGCCGATCGCGACGCACTCGTTGCGCAGCGCGCGCATGCCGAGCCGGCTCACCGCGCCGACCCACGAGTCGGCGCCGGAGTAGTGGTCGTGGTTGCCGGTGACGAAGTAGACGCCGTGGCGCGCGCGCAGCCCGGCGAAGGGCGCGACCTCGTCGGCGAGCAGCCGCGTGCTTCCGTCGACGAGGTCGCCGGTCACCGCGATCAGGTCGGGCTCGAGCGCGTTGACGCGTCGCACGAGATCGGCGGCGAACGAGCGGCCGAGGATCGGCCCGATGTGGAGGTCGCTGATCTGCACGATGCGGAAGCCGTCGAGCGCCGCCGGCCAGCGCGCGATCTCGAAGCGCTCGCGGCGCAGCCGAGGCGGAGCGAGCGCCGAGCGCAGCCCGACCGCGACCGCCGCCGCCGCGACCGCGGCGACGATCGCCGCGCGCCACGCCGCCGCGCCGGGACCCGGCGGCGCGGCCTCGGCCGCGTTCGCGACGCCACCGGCCACCCACAGCAGCGCGTCGGTCGTGAGCAGCAGCAGCAGCAGCCAGAACGCGGCGCCCATCCACAGCGACGCCGGCCACGCGACCCAGCGCGCCCAGCGCCGGCGCAGCGTCCGCTCGCCGACCGGCTGGAGCACGAGCGAGGCGCCGAGCAGCGCGATCGCGCCGAGCGCCGCCGCGCGCGCCGCGCCGTCGAGCCCGGCGTCGAGCACGAGCCGCCGCGCGAGGTAGACGTGGGTCGCGACGAGGAAGAGCGCCGCCAGCGCGACGAAGACCGCGATCGCGAGCGCTCTGCGGCGTCCGGGGCGCATCGGCGCCCGAGCATAGCTGCGACGGATTCCGGGTCGCGCCCCTAGAGCGGCAGGTCGTGGAAGGTCAGCGCGACGCGGAAGGCCTTGAACGCCACCGTCGACGCGACGCCGGCCGCCGCGTACGCGAGCTCCTCGGGGATCTCCTCGATCACGACGATGCCGCGCACCGCGCCGCCGTCGCCGGCAAGGTGCTTGCGCACCCATCCGATGCGGGCCAGCACCTCCGACACCAGCGTGTCGACGTCGCGCGGGTCGGGCACGGCGACGACGACGTGCGCGCCGTCGCGGTCGCGCGCGAGCAGGTCGATCGCGCCGACCGGCGTGCGGTAGTCGACGCCGACCGGCTGCTCGCGCTTGTCGCGGAGGATCTCGAGCCCGGGCTCGAGCAGCTCGGGCTGCTCGGTCACGAGCGTCCTCACCTGCGCGGCCGACAGGTGGAAGACCGCCGGACCCGGCTCGACCGGCAGCGAGCGCTTCGCGCGCGCGCGCGCCGGAGCCTCCGCGGCCGCGGCGCTCGCGGGCTCCGGCCGTGCCGGCGCCTCCGGCCGCGCGCGCTCCGCGCGCGGCGGCGCCGGAATCCTCTCCGGCTTAGCGGGCTCCGGGGGCGGCGCCACCGGCGTCTCCGGCTTCGCGAGCTCGGCGGCGACGTCGGGCTCGACCGCCTCGGCGAGCACGTCGACCTCGCCGAGCTCGAGGTCGACCGTGTCGGAGGGATCGTCGAGCTCGCTCGGCGTCACCGACGACTCGGCGAGCGGCCGGCGCTGCGCCTCGACCTTTCCGCTGTCGGAAAGGCTCGCGAACACGCGCCGCCCGCAGCTCGGGCACGCCGACATCCCGTCCTCGAAGCGCGTGTTGCACGCCTTGCAGAGCAGCATGCCCGGCTCATCGGCGGCCCGTCGGTGGAGCTGAATCGGCGGGCGACGCTCGATCGAACGTCGAGATGAGGTGAAATCGCCACGCCTCGCCCGAGAGGCCGCCGGAGTGTTAGAACGGGGCGATGGCCGCCGCCGAGTACGCGACGCTGACGATCGACCGCGCCGACCGCGTCGCGACGGTGACGCTCGACCACCCGCCGATGAACCTGCTCGACCTCGCGCTGATGGGCGATCTCGAGCGGCTCGGCCGCGAGCTCGAGGCCGACCCGGACACGCGCGTCGCGGTGTTCCAGAGCGCGAACCCCGACTACTTCATCGCGCACGCCGACGTGACGCTGATCCAGCGGCTGCCCCGCGAGGCGCCGCCGAAGTCGAGCGAGCTGTCGTTCTTCCACGCGATCGTCGAGCGCTTCCGCACGCTGCCGATGGCGACGATCGGCGTCATCGAGGGCCGCGCGCGCGGCGGCGGCAGCGAGTTCCTGCTCTCGCTCGACCTGCGCTTCGGGGCGATCGGCCGCGCGATCGTGTCGCAGCCCGAGGTCGCGCTCGGGATCCTGCCGGGCGGCAGCGGCACGCAGCGGCTCGCGCGCCTGATGGGCCGCGGCCGCGCGCTCGAGGCGGTGCTCGGCTGCGCCGACTTCCCGGCCGATCTCGCCGAGCGCTACGGCTGGATCAACCGCGCGCTGCCGGCGCGCGAGCTGCGGCCCTTCGTGGCGGCGCTCGCGCGGCGCATCGCGCGCTTCCCGCGCGAGGCGATCGCGCTCGCGAAGCGCGCCGTCGACGCGGCCGACCCGACGCTGCGCGACGGCCTGCTCGAGGAGGCGCACTGCTTCGACCTCTCGGTCGCGACGCCGGCCGCACGCGAACGGATGCAGCGCTTCCTGGACGCGGGCGGCCAGGACCCGGACCGCGAGCTCGACCTCGACGCGCTGCTCGACCGGATCGACGAGGCCGAAAAACCTTAGGTGACGATCCGGTAGATCACCGTGCCCCGCGCGAAGACGCGGCGGTCGCCCGCGGCGGCCACCTCGACCTCGCTCCACAAGAGCTCCGCGTCGCGCTGCACGCAGCGGCCGAAGGCGACGAGGTCGACGTCCTCGGGCGGGGCCAGCACCTGCGCCTGGAGCGCCGGCGTCGACGCCTTGTACGGGCCCGCACCGGTCGTCGCCCACGCCGCCATCGCGCCGGTCGTGTCGAGCAGCGCGAGCAGCGCGCCCTCGTGCACGCCGCCCGACGCGTCGGCGTTCGCGTCGCGCCGTGGCATCGCGATCCGCGACGTGCCGCCGCTCATGTGCTCGACGTGGATGCCGCGCGCCTTCGTGTACGGCATGCGGCCGATGTGCGGGCCCATCGGGCCCGGCTCGCTCTCGCCGTGGTCGCCGGCGCTGCGGTACCTCTCCGCCGGCGGCGCGCCGAAGCGCCCGCGCACCGCCGCGCTCGCGTGCGCGATCGGCTTGCCGTCGGCGCGCGACACGTCGACCTCGACGAAGCACATCTCCTCGCCGCGGCGCAGCAGCGTCGCGCGCGCGCTCACCGCCTCGTCGATCGCGGCGGCGAGGTAGCTGACCTGGAGGCCGGCCGTGTGCCACGGCCCCGACGCCTCGCC
>CAZQYK010000473.1:0-17321 GCA_964597285.1 uncultured Spirochaetales bacterium | reverse complement strand
ACTCGAAGAGCTGCCACAGCGTCGAGCGCGCGCGCGCGCTCGAGAGCGGCGTGTCGTAGATCGGCAGCAGCGACGACGTGAAGATCAGGAGCAGCGCGGTGCCGACCGCGGCCGTGCGTAGCGGCGGCGCCGCGATGCGCGCCACCGCGCGCGCGCCGAGGTCGGCGCCGAGCCGGAACAGCGCCGTGTAGACCAGCGCCTGCACGAGACCCAGCGCGAAGATCATGATCACCGTGCCGCCGCCCTCGGCGGCCATCACCGCGCCGAAGAGCAGCGTCAGGAACGCGAGCCGCAGCACCGGCGCCCACTCGAGCGAGCCCAGGTAGTAGGGCACCGGCGCCGTCGCGAGCAGCGCGACCCAGAGCCAGCGTCGCGCGGAGGCGTGGGGCACGGGCGGATTCTAGCCGGAGTGACGGCGACGAGGGCGTGATCTCGCGAACCGCCTGTCTTCGACGACGTGACCCGTCTCGAATCGCAAAGGACGCTCGCACCCATCGATAGCGGTCGAAAGGTGATTGGGAACGTGCTGAAGCCGGTCTGACCGGGATGTGAGTGCTTTCACTTAGCCGGTCAAGCATTCGAGCCTTGACGGCCCCGAGCGGTTGGCGTACCGAGAGGGCACGGTGCGCCCAGTCGCCGCTCGCCGACGCTCCGTGAACGAGGAGGGGTTCGCCATGCGCTCTCGAGCAAGGCGCCGCGCTCAGGAGCTGCCTCCCTGGGAGCAGCCCGCGTACCCGCTCGCAGAGGCCGCGCGTTACGTGAAGCTCCCGGTCGCGACCCTGCGGTCTTGGGTGTCCGGGCGCAGCTACCCAACGGCCGCCGGCATCGGCCGCTTCCAACCGCTGATCCATCCTCCGGCCAAGACGCCGCCGGCGCTGTCGTTCTCCAACCTGATCGAGGCTCACGTGCTGCGCTCGCTGCGGACGGACCACGGCGTCTCGCTGAGCGCCGTGCGCAAGGCGCTGCGCTACGCGGAGGACGCGCTGGGAGTCGAACGGCTATTGCTGCGACGCGAGCTTTGCACCGAAGGAGGCGAACTCTTTCTGGAGCGCTATGGGGAACTCGTCAGCCTCTCGGCCTCCGGGCAGCTGGCGATGCGGAAAGTATTCGAACAGCACCTCGCGCGCGTGGTCTGGGAGGGCGCGGAGGTACCGGTTCGGCTCTATCCGTTCCTCGCTTCTGAGACGTTGTCGCAGGATCGTCCGATCGCCATCGATCCACGGATTGCCTTTGGTCGCCCCATGCTCGTGAGACGGGGCGTTTCCACTCACGTGATCGCCGATCGCATCGATGCCGGCGAGCAGGTGGGCGACATAGCGGCGGACTACGAGCTCTCTCCGGCCGAGATCGAGCAGGCGGTCCTGTACGAACGGGCGGCTTGAGCTTCGTCTTCTTCACCGACCGCGATCTCGGCAACGCCTTCCCCGCGCGGCTCGCGGCGGGAGACCTCCATGTCGAGCGGCACGCCGATCACTTCGCACCGAACTGCTCGGACGAGGAGTGGCTGAGCACGGTAGGCGCACGTGGTTGGATCGCCGTCACTCGCGATTCGCGCATTCGCTACAAGCCCAACGAGCTGGCAGCGGTGGTGCAGCATCGCGTTTCCCTCCTGGTGGTGGTCGGCAAGGCGCCACACACGGAACTCGCGGACAACTTCGTGCGGACTGCGGACCGTATCACCGCCTTCTTGAGTCAACACACGCCACCGCTGATCGCGAAGGTCTACCGCCCGTCGCCGGCCGAGCTCGCGTTGGATCCGCGATCGCCCGGCAGCGTTTCGCTCTGGTATCCGAAGGCCAAGTGATGACGTCTCGAGATGACCTCGGGATCACTTGAATCTATCTGCGAGATAGGCGCTCGTCTCGCTCGGCGAGAGTTCCTGCGACGAATTTCCGCTCCGCACATAGAAGCGCTCGGTGCGTTGCCCGTTCTTGTCGAAGGTTTCGACGAAGAGGGGTTTCGTCGACTGATGAACGTCCACCTGGCCTATCTCCCGATCAGCTGGCGCAGGAAAGCCGATCTTGATCTTACTCGTGACGAACGGCGATCCAAAGCTCTTGTTCAGGAGATTCCTAAGGTGAAGCTCGAACTCGTCGCGGTCTCCCCTGAGCGATACGTAGTCGTGCTCCAAACCGAGAATGTCTCCGTCGTCTCCCACACCGATGAGCAATGTCCCCCCTTGACCGTTTGCGAAGGCAGCGATCGTCTTGACGACTGCGTCCTCGAGCTTCTTGTTGACGATCTCGTTCACTAGATCCCACCGCAGGGTCGCCTTGAACTCCAGCTCTTCGCTCTCACCTTCGCGTACGAGATCCTCGATTGACACCGGGCCTGCCGGTTCTTGAGTCTCCGTGATCCCCGCCAAGAAGGCAGTCAGCTTCATGGCGAGGAGTCTGCGACGCGCGACAAGAAAGGACTCGTACTGCGGAACCTCCCACAGCGTCTCGTCTTCCGGTATGCACTGGAGCTCGAGCGCCTTGGAAATCGCTCCTTGACGGATCTCAGATAGTCCCCAGCCAGGGAAGCCGACTTCGACCGGTTGGCAACCTGGGTGAGAATCGCGCGGTTCGTGAACTCCTGAGCCAGCGCGTACTTGACGCGGTTCCCCTTCCCGTAGCCGGCTTTCTTGAGCCGTGAATAGGGAAAGATGTGATCGTTCTCGAGCTGATACTTGCTCCCCATGCTCTGTCGGATGCTCAGGCCGGTTGTGAGGCAGACCGCGCCGCGGCTCTTGAGATACCAACGCATCATGCTGAACAACGGGTGCTGAGTAGCCCGACCCTCGAATTCGTGGGGCAGGATCTCGAGTCGGCCTTCCTCTTCTTCGATCACTCGCAGCAGCTCATCGAAGGGGCTCGATGACTCCTGGATCACCCGTAGGTCGCGGTCGAGCTTCTGCGGGAGCTGACTGACGTAGCGCGTCCGAATCTGCGAGTAGTAGAACCATTTCACTAACTTCCGGATCTCGACGTCGGTCAGGTGAGCGCCGCCCTTGTCGAAGCAGTAGACGATGATGGGAACGAGGGCGTAGACCGACGAGATCTCGTGGGTGTGGTCGACATAAGCGTTGGTTCTCAACAGATTGGCGACGTAGTCGAGGAGCTGGCTGTCGAGCCTCGCCCATGCCTTGCGGATCTCGGAATCGTTCTCCTCACCGTGAAGCTTCCGCATGTCGGAGCCTTGGTGGTAGAGGCAGCCGAGGAGCACGTAGACGATGAAATCGAGCTTGAACGCGAATCCGTCGGCCTGCAGCTTGGCCAGCTTGGCTTTGAACAGGTCGCGCGCCTGCGGCCAATAACCGGAGATCTGGGCCAGGGCGAGCTCGGCGTCGGTGAGCGCGACGCCTCCGGCGTTCACCTTGTAGAAGATGTCGATCGCCTCGCGGATGGTGGCCTTGACTGGGATGGTCTGCTCCGGGAATTCACGCTCGGTGACCCGTCGCACTGCATTGATGTTCTCGCTGAGACGCTTCAGGTGGTCCATCTCCACCTGCTTGCCTGCCTCTGCGAACTGCGCCTGCAGATCGAACGCGTCGATCTTCCCTTGGAACACGCTCGTGATGTTCTGCCAGAGCGGGTCCTTCTCCATTCTCGACTTGACGTAGTACGAGAGCTCGAGGGTCTCGATGTTCACGTACAGGCCGCGGGTGTCGTTGGTGATCTCTGCGAGCGCGTAGTAGGGCGGGAGCTCTCCGCGAATGAGCATGTAGAGCGTCGTGACGCGCTGTTGCCCGTCGAGCAGGATGCGGACTGCGCCCTGCTTCGGGTCATAGCGATGCGGTCCCTTGAGCTCCGGCGGATTGCCTGTCTCCCACGTCAAGAGAGTGCCGGTCGGATACTCCTTGATCAGAGAGTCGATTAGCATCTTCGCGTCGTCCCGCTTCCAAACGTATTCGCGCTGGAACGCGGGAACGAACAGCTGCTTCTCGTCGATCTTGTCGAGGATCGTGGAGATCTTCATCGAATCTGCCTTTCGATTGCGTCGTGTTCTCTGGGTCGACCACGTCTTTCCGCGGCATTTCGAAGCTCAGCGTACAGCGACTTGAACGCGTCCGAGACGTACTTTGGGGGTGATCAGGCTAAGCACGACGTGGTTCACTCGGCAGCCGTCTGCCGAGGCCCACAGCTTGGCTCGGGACCGATCACCATCATGGAGGTCTTCTTGCCGCGGGAGGTTTTGCTCCCACAGGCCCAGTTTCTAGCCGTCGTCGCTGAGCGGCGCCGATTCTGCGCAGCTCGGCGGGGATTTCCTACCGGACCCTCCGGCGCGTACGAACAGATTGACGCCTCAGCGGGCACCGGAATAGGCTGTGCATGATGCGCAAGCGCCGGTTCTCTGCGCGGTTCGTAGGGGTTCTAACTGTTGCCCTCGCCCAGCCGGCCCTCGCCGACGTCGAGGTGGTCGCGGTGACGCCGGGGCTGAGCGCGGTGCTCGTGATCGACGGCGGCGCGCCGATCGAGCTCGACATCGGGCAGCACACGAAGGGCGTCGAGCTCGTCGGCTCGAGCCGCAACGGCGCGGTCGTGCGCATCGACGGCGCCGAGCGCGAGCTGCCGCTCGTCGCGTACGACGGCGGCGGCTCGATCGCCGACGTCGGCGAGGCGGCGCCGACCGTCACGCTGACCTCGCAGGGCGGCCACTTCGTCGCGGAGGGCTACGTCAACGGCTCGCCGGTCTCGTTCGTCGTCGACACCGGCGCGACCCGCACGGCGCTCTCGCGCGCGCACGCCGAGGCGATCGGCATCGATTACGGCGCCGGCGACCCGGTGCAATCACTGACGGCGAACGGCATCGCCGACGGCTGGGCCGTGACGCTCGAATCCGTCGAGGTCGGCGACCTCGTCGTCTACGACCTCGAGGCGGTCGTCCTCGACAACGACAGCCTTCCGGTCGGCCTGCTCGGCATGAACTTCCTCGACCACTTCGACATGCAGCGCCAGGGCACGAAGCTGGTGCTGCGCGGGCGGTGAGGGGGCCGGAGCCTCCTACGACCCCGCCGGCGAGCGCAACGTCACCGCGAAGCCCACGGTCGGTTCGAGGAAGCGGGCGACGTCCTCGGCGATGACGCGGCGGCTGGCGGCGTCGCGGTAGAGGCGCTCGCGCAGGTCGCGCTCGCTGCGGAACCAGAGCTCGGACACGGCGTCGTACGCGCCGCTCAGCGCCTTCGGGTCGTCGAGGAAGTGCTGCACGTAGCGCGCGACCCCCGGGTGGTGCACGCGCGCGAGCGGCGCGTGGCGCTCGCGGTAGTGCGCCTCGAAGGCCTCGTAGCTGATCCCGGCGCGCCGCTTCACGAAGTAGAGACGCACGAGAGTGTCGGGCCCGGGCGTCCCGAGCTCGTCCCAGTGCACGACGTCGCGCAGTCCGACGAACTCCAAGGGGCGGGCCGGCCTAGATCCGTCCGAAGCGCGGCGGGCGCTTGCCGAGGAACGACGTGACGCCCTCCTTGAAGTCGGGCCGGTCGAAGCTCTCGACCATCAGCGCGATCGCCTCCTTCTCCGACGGGCCGAGCTCGCGCGTCAGCTGCTGGTAGACCTGGCGCTTCATGATCCGCAGCGACGTCGGCGAGCACTCGGCGGCGAGCGCCTCGACGTAGCGGCGCACCTCGGGCAGGAGCTCGTCGTGCGGCAGCACGCGGTTCACGAGCCCGATGCGGCAGGCCTCCTCGGCGTCGACGATGCGCGACGAGAAGAGCAGGTCGAGCGCGTGCGCCGGGCCGACGAGGCGTGGCAGCAGCCACGCCGAGCCCCACTCGGCGACGAGCCCGCGCTTCGAGAACGCCAGCGTGAACACCGCGCGCTCCGACGCGAAGCGCAGGTCGCAGCAGAGCGCGATCGGCACGGCCATCCCGGCGACGGGGCCGTTGATCGCCGCGATCACCGGCTTGCGCACCGACATCAGGTAGGTGTACGTGCCGCGGAAGTCGTCGCCGACCGACGGGTCTCCCGGGTCGGCGGCGAGCTCGGGCGGCGCGTGGCTCCCGCGCTCGCCGTCGCTGATGTCCTGGAGGTCGCGCAGATCGGCGCCGGCGCAGAAGCCGCGGCCGTCGCCGGTGATCGCGATCGCGACGACCTCGGGGTCGGCCTCGGCGCGCGCGACGGCGTGCTTGACTTCGGCCGCCATCCGCTGCGTCCACGCGTTCAGCGCCTTCGGCCGCGACAGCGTGATCGTCGCGAGCGGGTCGGAGACCTCGTAGCGGATCTGCTCGTACTCGGTCGTCATCTCGTCATCCTCCAACGCTGGCGAGCTGCGCCTTGCTCAACGCGTCGCAGCCGATGCGCTTCGGCGCCGCGTCGTCGAGGATCGCGTCGACGACGTCGCGCGCGGCGTCTTCGGGCGCGGCGGCCATGCCGCCGACGGCGCGCCGGCCGCGCCACAGCGCGTCGGCGAGCTCCTCGTAGCCCGCGTGCGCGGCGGCCTCGGGCCGGCGATCCGACGCGGCGAGCATCCCGGTCGCGACCGGCCCGGACATCACCTCGAGCACGCGGATCCCGAAGCCCGCGAGCTCGGCGCGCAGCGACTCGCCGAGCGCGCCGACGGCGGCCTTGCTCGCGCGGTAGGCCGCGAAGAAGGGCACCTCGCTCAGCACCGCGCAGCTCGTGACGTTGCAGACGACGCCGCCGCCGGCGGCGCGCAGCGCCGGCACCGCGCGGCGCACCATCTCGACCGTGCCGAAGAGGTTCGTCTCGAAGGTCTCGCGCCACAGTGCGAGCGGCGCGTGCTCGACCGGGAGATACGGCAGATCGACGCCGGCGTTGTTGACGAGCACGCGCAGGTCCTCGGGCATCCGGAAGTCGCCCGGCCGCGTCACGTCGAGCCGCTCGACGACGATCTCGCCGGCGCCCCGCGCCTCGTCGGCGAGCGATGCACCGTCCCCGGGCCGCCGCATCGCCGCGTGCACGCGGAGGCCGCGGCGCGCGAGCTCGAGCGCGAGCGCGCGGCCGAGCCCGCGGCTCGCGCCGGTGACGAGCGCGGCGCCCTCGGCCTTCACCGCGCGTCGACCATCCGTGACTCGCCCGTCGCGCCGTCGACCCGCACCTTGCGGCGCGCGATCCGCCACGCGCCGCCCGAGCGCGCGAAGACGTCGCCGTAGCGCCCCCAGTGGTCGAGCCCGGCCTCGGTGAACACGAGGAAGTACGACGCCGCGCGCGCCGCGTCGGCGCCGTCGAGCTCGATCCTCACGCTCGACACGTGGTGGCGCAGCAGCGCGCGGGTCGTGCGGCCGGCGAGTCTGTGGACGACGCCCTCGAGGTGGCGGCGGATCGCGTCGCGGCCGACGAGCTCGCCGGTGTCGACGAGGTCGAGCACGCCGTCGGCCGCGAAGCAGGCGAGCAGGCCGTCGAGGTCGCCGCGGTCGCCGGCGTGGTTGTAGCGGCTGATCACGTCGCGGATCTCTTCGCGGGCGATCGCCTCGGCGGCGTCCATCGGCCGATTCTCGCATACTCCCGGCCCGTGCCGCAGCTCTCGTACCCCGCCGCCCTGCGCCTGCACGCCGAGTGCGACGCCGCGCGCACGGCGCTCTACTGCGGCGACCGCTCCGTCGACTACGGCGCGCTCGACCGCCGCACGAACCGGCTCGCGCGCGCGTACGCCGCGCGCGGCGTCGGCGCGGGCGACTTCGTCGCGATCGCGCTGCCGAACGGCGTCGGCTTCGTCGAGGCCTGCTTCGCGGCGTGGAAGCTCGGCGCGGTGCCGCAGCCGATCTCGTGGCGCCTGCCCGAGCGCGAGCGCCGCGCGATCCTCGACCACGCGAAGCCGGCGCTCGTCGTCGACCCGCCGGGTCTCGAGCCCGGGGCCGAGCACGGCGACGCGCCGCTGCCCGACCGCACGTCGCCGGCGCGCCAGGCGCTCGCGTCGGGCGGCAGCACCGGCCTCCCGAAGCTCGTCGTCGACGCGCTGCCGGCCGAGTGCGACCCGACGCAGCCCTTCTACGGCAACGCGCCCGGCAGCACCGTGCTCGTGCCCGGCCCGCTCTACCACGCGGCCGGCTTCGTCAACGCGACGACGACGCTGCTGCTCGGCGGCAGCGTCGTGCTGATGGAGCGCTTCGACGCCGAGCGGGCGCTCGCGCTGATCGAGCGCCACCGCGTGCAGTGGGTCGCGTTCGTGCCGACGATGCTGCTGCGGATCTGGAAGCTCCCGCCCGAGGTGCGCGAGCGCCACGACCTGTCGTCGCTCGTGCGCGTCGTGTCGAGCGGCGCGCCGTGTCCGCCGTGGCTGATGCGCGAGGTGATCGGCTGGCTCGGGCCCGAGCGCGTGTTCGAGGCCTACGGCGGCACCGAGCGGATCGGCGGCACGCTGATCTCGGGCCGCGAGTGGCTCGAGCACCCGGGCTCGGTCGGCCGGCCGACCGGTGGGCGCCGGATCCGGATCCTCGGCGAGAACGGCCTCGAGCTGCCGCCCGGCGAGATCGGCGAGGTCTTCATGATGCCGCCGGGCGGGCGCGGCTCGACCTATCGCTACGTCGGCGCCGAGGCGCGCGCGACCGACGACGGCTGGGAGACGCTCGGCGACCTCGGCTGGGTCGACGCCGACGGCTATCTCTACCTGGTCGACCGCCGCACGGACCTCATCGTCACCGGCGGCTCGAACGTCTACCCGGCCGAGGTCGAGGCGGCGCTCGCCGCGCACCCCGCCGTGCAGTCGTGCGCGGTGATCGGCCTGCCCGACGACGACCTGGGCCAGCGCGTGCACGCGATCGTCGAGGCGCGCCCCGCCGTCGATGCCGACGCGCTGCGCGCGCACCTGGCCGAGCACCTCGTGCGCACCAAGATCCCGCGCAGCTTCGAGTTCGTCGACGCGCCGCTGCGCGACGAGTCGGGCAAGGTGCGGCGCGCGGCGCTGCGCGCGGAGCGCATGTGAGGCAGCGGCGCGCGGAGCGCATGTGACCCTGGATCCCCGCACGCCGGTGCTCGTCGGCGCCGGCCAGGTGAAGCAGCGCTGCGACGACCCACGCGAGTCGCTCGAGCCGATCGAGCTGATGGCCGTCGCGGCCGAGCGCGCGGCCGACGACGCCGGCTCGCGCCAGCTGCTGCGCGCGCTCGACTCGATCCGCGTCCCACACGGTCTGTGGCGTTATGCGAACCCGGCGGCGCTCTTGCGCGAGCGCTTCGGCTGCGCCGGCGCGCAGACCGCGTGGGGCCCGATCGCCGGCAGCACGGTGCAGCGGATGGTCTCGCACGCGGCGCGTGAGATCGCGCGGGGCGAGCGCGCGGCGGTGCTCGTCGTCGCGGCCGAGGCCGAGCGCAGCAAGCGCCGCGCGAAGGCCGCCGGCGCGCCGCTCGACTGGACGCTGCACGAGCGCCCGAGCCCCGACGGCAACGGCCCCGACGAGGCCTTCGGCACCGACGCGCGCGACCCCGGCTTCGGCCGCTGGGAGCGCCGCTTCCGCGCCCACCCGCCGCAGGCCTTCGCGCTCTTCGAGAACGCGCTGCGCTTCGCGCGCGGCGAGTCGCTCGACGCGCACCGCGCGCGCATCGCGCGCCTCTGGTCGCGCTTCTCCGAGATCGCCGCGGACAACCCCTACGCGTGGATCCGCGAGCCGATGACTTCCGAGCAGATCGCGACTCCGAGCGAGACGAACCGCCTCGTCGCGTTCCCGTACACGAAGTATCTCGTCGCGAACATGGTCGTCGACCTCGGCGCGGCGCTGATCCTGTGCTCGGTCGAGACGGCGCGTCGCCACGGCGTGCCCGAGGAGCGCTGGGTCTTCCCGCACGCGGCCACCGACGTCTTCGAGACGACGCCGACCGGCGAGCGCGCGGCGTTGCACGACCAGGCCGCGATCCGCGCCGCCGGCCGCCGCGCGCTCGAGCTCGCCGGCGTCGCGCCCGAGCAGGTCGCGCACGTCGACCTCTACAGCTGCTTCCCGGCCGCGGTGCAGATCGCCGCGGCCGAGCTGGGGCTCCCGCCCGGGCGCGACCTCACCGTCACCGGCGGCCTGACCTTCGCCGGCGGCCCGTTCAACAGCTACGTGCTGCACGCGCTCGCGACCCTCGTCGGCCGGCTGCGCGCCGAGCCCGGGACCTTCGGCATCTCGAGCGGGATCGGCGGCTACATGGCGAAGCATGCGTGGGGCGTCTACTCGGCCGCGCCGTCGGCGCGCGGGTTCCAGTACGAGGACGTCACCACGCGCGCGGGCTCCCCCCGCGTCGCCTGGGACGAGGACTACACGGGCGACGTCACCGTCGAGGCCTTCACGCACCTGCCGGCGCGCGACGGCGGCGAGGACGGCGGCGACGACGCGCTGCTCTTCGCGTGCCGCGTCGACGCCGGGCGCCGCACCTGGGCCACGAGCGACGACCCCGCGCTCGTCGACGCGATGACGCGCGAGGAGCTCTGCGGCCGTCCCGCGCGCGTGCGTCCCGGCTCCGTGCTCGAGCTGCGCGGGTGACGCCGAGCGAGGACGAGGTCCGCGCGTTCGAGCGCGACGGCGTCGTCGTGCTGCGCGGCGCGATCCCGGCCGGGTGGCTCGCGCGCGTCTCCGACGCGTTCGAGGCCGAGCGCGCCGGCCCGCGCAGCGCCGACCTGAGCGAGCTGGCACGGCGCGCGTCGGGCGCAGGGGAGGCCTCCGGGGCCGGGCGCTTCGTCGCCGGCACCGACCACTGGCGACACTCCGACGCGTTCCGCGCGTTCGCCGCCGAGTCTCCGCTGCCGCGCCTCGCGGCGGCGCTGCTGCGCTCGCGGGCCGTCCATCTCTACGAGGACAGCCTGCTCGTCAAGGAGCCGCGCACGGCGGAGGCCACGCGCTTCCACCAGGACCTCGGCTACTTCCACATCGACGGCGAGCAGGTCTGCACGACCTGGTGCCCGCTCGACCGCGTCGACGCCGCGAGCGGTGCGCTGCGCTACTGGCGCGGCTCGCACCGCGAGCGCCGCGTCTACCGCCCGAACCTCTTCGTCACCGCGCACGACATCCCGGGGAGCGAGGGCGAGGCACTTCCGGCGATCGACGCCGACCCCGACGCCTTCGACCTCGTCGACTTCTCGCTCGAGCCCGGCGACGTCGCGGTGCACCACGCGCGCACGCTCCACGGCGCCTACCCGAACCGCTCGGATCGCCGCCGCCGCGCGGTCTCGGTGCGCTACTGCGGCGACGACGCGCGCTTCCGCCTTCGCCCCGGCGCACCGCGCAAGCCACACCACGCCGGCCTGCACGACGGCGACCCGCTCGGCGGACCGGGCTGCCCCCTCGTCTGGCCCCGTCAGTCCGCGAGCAGCGACGGCGCGTAGCCTTCGGGCCGCGCGAAGCCGAGCAGCTGGAGCACGGTGGCGGCGAGGTTCGCGAGGCCGGGCTCGGCGACGCCGTCGGCGAGACGCAGCGCCGCGGCCCCGGGCGCGTACACGTAGAAGGGCACGCGGTTCAGCGAGTGGCTCGTCTTCGGCAGCGGGCGGCCCTCGGCGTCGCGCGCGACGGCGCCGTCGCGCGTGCGCTGGAACATGTCGTCGCAGTTGCCGTGGTCGGCGGTGACGACGAGCGCGCCCCCCATCCGCTCGATCGCGCGCAGCAGGCGCCCGAGCTGGAGGTCGACGCACTCCATCGCGACGATCGAGGCCTCGAGGTGGCCGGTGTGGCCCACCATGTCGCCGTTCGCGTAGTTGAGCCGCGCGTGGCGGAAGCGGCCGCTCGCGAGCTCGGCGAGCAGCCGGTCGGTGATCTCGGCGCACTTCATCCACGGCCGCTCCTGGAACGGCAGCCGGTCGCTCGGAATCTCGACGTACAGCTCTCGGCTCGGGTCGATCATGCCGCTGCGGTTGCCGTTCCAGAAGTAGGTCACGTGCCCGAACTTCTGGGTCTCGCTGATCGCGAGCTGGTGCACGTCGTTGTGCACGAGGTACTCGCCGAGCGTGCGCTCGATCACCGGCGGCTCGACGAGGTAGCGCTTCGGGCAGCCGAGGTCGCCGTCGTACTGCATCATGCCGGCGAAGAGCGCGTCGGGCCGCTCGCCGCGCTCGAAGCCGTCGAAGTCGTCGTCCTCGAAGGCCTGCGCGAACTCGATCGCGCGGTCGCCGCGGAAGTTGAAGAGCACGACCGACGCGCCGTCGCGGATCGGTCCGACCGGCGCGCCGCCTTCGCCGACGACGACGAAGGGCGGAAGGTACTGGTCGTTCGTCGCCGGGTCCTCGCGGTAGAGCGTGTCGACCGCCTCGCGCGCGCTCGCGAAGCCGCGCGCGTCGCCGCGCACGTGGGTCTTCCAGCCGCGCTCGACGACGCTCCAGTCGGCGCGGTAGCGGTCCATCGTCACCAGCATCCTGCCGCCGCCGGACGCGATGCGGTAGTCGCGGCCGTCCTTGCGGCGCAGCGTCTCGAGCAGCTCCTCGAGCGCGTCGACGTAGCCGGGCGCGCTGCGCTCGGGGACGTCCCGCCCGTCGAGCAGGACGTGCACGCGCACCGCGGGCACCTCCTCCTCGTCGCAGCGGCGCAGCATCGCGAAGAGGTGGTCGATGTGGCTGTGGACGTTGCCGTCCGAGAGCAGGCCGACGAAGTGCAGCGGCTGGCCCGACCCGCGCACGCGCTCCGTGAGCGCCCGCCACACCTCGCCCTGCCAGATGCGGCCGCCGGCGATCGCCGCCGACACGAGCTTCGCACCCTGGTCGAAGATGCGGCCGGCGCCGAGCGCGTTGTGACCGACCTCGCTGTTGCCCATGTCGTCGTCGCTCGGCATCCCGACGGCCCGGCCGTGCGCGCACAGTGCCGTCGCGAGCGCGTTCTTCGCGAGCCAGTCGAGGTGCGGCGTGCGCGCGAGCCACACCGCGTCGGACTCGTCGTGCGCGCCGATGCCGACGCCGTCCATCACGCAGGCGACGACCGGCCCGCGGACGCCGGGGAAGCGGGGATGCTTCGCGAGCTGCCAGGTCATGGGCTCACTCATGCCGCCGCCTGTTCTACAACAGCGGGGCGTCCGGCGCCCCACAGCCAGACGCAGGCTCCGTAGAGCGCGCAGACGCCGGCCGCGCCGCCGAGCGTCGCGACCACGCCGAACGCCTCGGCGGCCTGGCCCATCGCGAGGCCGCCCCACGGCACGAGGCCCGCCCACGCGACCTGGAACAGGCTCATCACGCGGCCGCGCTTCGATTCGGCGACGATCTCCTGGATCAGCGTCTGGAGGCTCGTCATCACGGCGAAGTAGGTCCAGCCGATCACGAACTGCGCCGCGAGCGCGACCGGCAGCGCGCGGGTCGCCGCGAACGCGCCGAGCGCGGCGCCGTAAGCGAGCATCAGCAGCGCCGCGCCGCGCATCGTCGTCGTGGTCTCGCGGTAGCCGATCGACAGCGCGCCGAGCATCGCGCCGGCGCCGGTCGCGACGACGAGCCACGCGAAGTGGTCGACGCTGCCGAGCTCGAGCTCGGCGAAGACCGGCAGCAGCGCCGTGTGCGACACGCCGAAGAGCGAGAGCACCGCGACCATCGCGAGCGCCGAGAGCGCCGGGCGCCGCTCGCGCGCGTGGCGGTAGCCCGTCGCGAGGCGCGCGAGGATGCCGCCGTCCTCGGCCTCGGGCACGTATGGCGCGACGCGCATCCGGCCGATCAGCACCGCCGCGACGGCGGCCGCGACGACGAAGATCCCGAACGAGACCTCGTAGTGGCTCGTCGCGAGCAGCGGCGCCGCGACCATCGGGCCGAGCACGCGCGTCAGGTTGTTCGCCGCCGACTGCAGCGACACCGCGCTCGGCATGTCGGCGTCGGGGACCGAGTTCGCGGCGAGCGCGAAGCTCGCCGGGCCGGCGAACGCGAAGCAGGTGCCGAGGCCGAGCGCGAGCGCGAGCACGCCGGTCGGCGCGATCGCCTCGGCGGCGGTGAGCCCGGCGAGCGCGGCCGAGAGCGCCGCGACGAGCGCGTAGCTCGAGAGCATGATGCGCCGGCGGTCGAAGCGGTCGGCCGCGACGCCGGCGAGCGGCGCGAGCGCGAAGGCCGGGATGAAGAGCGCGAAGAAGAGGTAGCCGAGCCAGCGCGGCGAGTTCCCCGACAGCTCGGACATCAGGCCCTGCAGCGAGATGTGCGAGATCCAGAAGCCGGTCTGGTTGACGAGGAAGGCCGCGAAGAGCAGCCGGAACGGCCGGTGCACGAGTGCGCGGAACGCGCGCCCGCGCGCCGATGTGAGGAAGCCAGGCTCTCCCGGGAGGCCGAGCGCGACCGGGTCGGCGGGGTTGAGCGCCGCGTCGGCGGGGTTCGCGCCGAGGCTCTCTTCGACGTGGGACTTGACCATGGGGAGCGGAATCGGAGGCCGGAGCGGGCGACGGCGCGGAAGGAAGGGAGCGCGCAGTCTATCGCACTGCGGGCTACGCTGGCCGCGTCCCGCCGGAGGACCCCGATGATCGAGCTGACGCGCGACGCCGACACGAGCGTGTACGTCCTGCGCATGGACGCCGGAGAGAACCGCTTCGTCCCCGAGACGATCGCCGCGTGGAACGCGGCGCTCGACGAGGTGGAGAAGGCGCCGGCGCCGAAGGCGCTCGTGACGACCGGCACCGGCAAGTTCTACTCGAACGGCCTCGACCTCGAGCACATGGCCCGGTGCGGCGACGTCGACGGCTACGTCTCGAGCGTGCTCGCGATCTTCAAGCGCGTGCTGACCTTCCCGGCCTACACCGTGGCCGCGATCAACGGCCACGCCTTCGGCGCCGGCGCGCAGGTCGCGCTTGCGCACGACGCGCGCGTGATGCGCGAGGACCGCGGCTTCTTCTGCATGCCCGAGATCGACATGAAGGCCTTCCTGCACCCGGGCATGACGGCGCTGATCCAGGCGCGGCTGCCGCACCAGAGCGCGCACGAGCTGATCGTCACCGGAACGCGCTACCCGGCCGCGCGCGCGCTCGAGCGCCGCATGGTCGACCGCGCGCTGCCCGAGGCCGAGGTCGTGCCGGCGGCGGTCGCGATGGCGGCCGAGCTCGCGCCGAAGGCCGACCCGGTGATGGGCGTGCTCAAGCGCGACCTGTATCCGCGCGCGCTCGAGGCGCTCGACGCGAAGCTGCTGCGGGGCTGAGTGCAAGCGAGCGACGCGAGAGCGACTCCGCTCGGCTTCGCCTCGCTCACTGGATGCCTTCGGCATCCGTGGTCTTGGCGGAGCGGCTCTTCGAGCCGCAGGCCGCCAAGCTATCGCGCCGGCTGCGCCGGCTTGCAGTCAGAAGGGCTCGAAGCGGATCGGTAGCGCGGCGTAGCCGCGGAAGAACTCCGAGCGCAGCCGCAGCGCGCGCGGCTCGTCGACCTCGTACTCGGGCATGTCGCGCAGCAGCTCCTCGAGCAGCACGCGCCCCTCGAGCTGCGCCACGTGCGCGCCGAGGCAGCGGTGCTGGCCGTGTCCGAACGACAGGATCCGCGGCGCGCGGCGTCCCACGTCGAAGCGGTCGGGGTCGTCGAACTCGCGCTCGTCGCGGTTCGCCGAGCCCCACAGGAAGAGCACGCCGCTGCCGGCGCGCAGCCGGTGGCCGCGCATCTCGAAGTCGCGCGCGACGGTGCGGCCGAGCATCTGCGTCGGCATGTCGATGCGCAGCGTCTCGTGGAAGGCGTCGGGGATCCGGGACGGGTCGGCGACGCACGCGGCGCGCTGGTCGGGGTTCGCGGCGAGGCGCGAGAGCGCCGCCGAGAACACCTTCGGGAAGGTCTCGGTGCCGCCGATCACGAGCATGTTCAGGTGCACCGCGACGCGCATGTCGTCGCAGCGCTCGCCGGCGAGCTCCTGCGTGTGCAGCCGGTGCAGCACGCTGCCCTCCGGCGCGCCGCGAGAGCGGGCCTCCTTCGAGACCCGGAACAGGTACATCGCGAGCTCCTTGGCCGCCTCGATGCCGCGCTCGGTGCTGCCGCGCCGGCCGGGCTCGCGCTCGAAGTAGCCGTTCACCCAGCGCAGGATCTGGTCGGCGTCCTCGAGCGGCAGGCCGAGCAGTGTGCACACGACCCGCGACGACAGGCGCCCGCCGAGGTCGGCCACCGCGCAGGCCTCGCCGCGCTCGCGCACCGCGTCGATCGCCTCGCGCGCGAGCTCGCGCACGCGCGGCTCGAGCGCACGCACCGCGCCGGGCTTGAACGGCGGCCCGAGGAAGGCGCGCACCGGGTCGTGGTCCGGCGGGTCGAGGCACGAGAGGTTCGGCGAGGTCGGCGTCTGCTTCGTGACGAGGTGCGTCGACGTCGTGCCGTGCTTCGAGGTCAGGTTGCGCTGGTCGGCCTCGAGGCTCCAGACGTCCTCGAAGCGCGACACGAACCAGCAGTCGTACTCGTCGAGATGGAGCAGCGGCGCCTCGTCGCGCAGCCGCCGGTAGATCGGGTACGGGTCGTCGAAGACCGCCTCGCTGAAGGGGTCGTAGAGGGGCGGGTCGCTCGGCATGGCGCGGGAAAGACCGTACCATCCCGCGCCGGGAGGATTCCATGCAGCGCTTCGAAGGGAAGGTCGCCCTGATCACCGGCGCCGCGTCGGGCATCGGCCGCGCGACGGCGCTCCGCCTCGCGTCGGAGGGCGCGGCGGTGTTCGGCGCCGACGTCGACGAGGACGGGCTCGCGAAGACCGTCGCCGAGGCGCGCGGCGCCGGCGGCCGCATCGACGGCGGCCGCTTCGACCTGATGCGCCGCGAGCAGTGCTTCGCCGCGGTCGACGCCGCGACGGAGGCCTTCGGCGGTCTCGACGTGCTCGCGAACGTCGCCGGCGCGAGCCGCTTCCACGTCTTCCACGAGATGTCGGAGCAGGACTGGAGCTTCCTGATCGGCCTGAACCTCTCCGCGGTCGCGTTCACGTGCCAGGCCGCGATTCCACACCTGCTCGAGCGCGACGGCGCGATCGTCAACGTCGCGTCGGTCGCCGGGCTGATGGGCCAGGCGTACACGGTGGGCTACTGCGCGGCGAAGGGCGGCGTCGTGCAGCTGACGCGCGCGCTCGCGGCCGAGTACGTGAAGACCGGCCTGCGCGTCAACGCGGTGGCGCCCGGCGGCGTCAACACGCCGCTGAACCACCACATCGCGTTCCCGGAAGGCATCGACTGGAAGCTCGTGAAGCCCTACATGGGCCACCGCGGCATGGCCGAGGCCGAAGAGATCGCCGCCGCGATCGCCTACCTCGCGTCGCCCGAGGCCCGCTTCGTCAACGGCTCGGTGCTCTCGATCGACGGCGGCGTCGCGGCGACCTGAGGCCGGCCTATCGCTTCTCGCGCGGGGCGTAGGCGGTCTGCTCGAGCCGCCCGTCGCCGAGCACGACCGCGGGGCTCGAGCCGTCGACGTGGCCCATGATGCCCTTGTAGAGCGAGTAGCCGCACAGCTCGAGCAGGCGGTCCGAGAAGGTGCGCGTGATCTCGCGCGGGATGCCGAGGTAGTGGTTCTGCTGCGTGCGGCAGAAGCCGGCG
>CAZQYK010000472.1:0-3413 GCA_964597285.1 uncultured Spirochaetales bacterium | reverse complement strand
GCGAGACCGACCCGCCGGCGCCGCGCTCGGTCTACGGGCGCACGAAGCTCGAAGGCGAGCGCGCGGTGCTCGAGACCGCCGCCGACGCGCTCGTCGTCCGCACGAGCTGGGTGTTCGGGGCCGGTCGCAACTTCGTCGCGGCGGTGCTCGCGCAGGCCGCGCTCCGGCGCGACGGCTCGGCGTCGGGCCCGCTGCGCGTCGTCGACGACCAGTTCGGACGCCCGACCTACGCGGTCGACCTCGCCGACGCGATCGTCCGCCTCGTCGCGGCCGGCGCGCGCGGCCTCGTGCACGCGGCGAACGCCGGCGTCGCGACGTGGTGGGACGTCGCGCGCTTCGCGCTGGACGAGGCCGGCTTCGCCGACGTCGCGATCGACCGCATCGCCAGCTCGGAGCTCGTGGTCGACGCGCCGCGCCCGGCGTGGTCGGTGCTCGACACGGGCCGCGCCGAGGAGCTCGGCATCAAGCTGCGAAGCTGGCAGGAGGCGGTGGCCGCCTACCTGCGTTCCGACCACACCCCGCTGCCCCGGCCGCCGGAGGGATCCCATGCCTAGCTCCTCGTTCTCGGCCCGGCGCGTGCTCGTCACCGGCGGCGCCGGCTTCATCGGCTCGCACCTCTGCCAGCGTCTGATCGACGAGGGCGCCGAGGTGATCGCCTTCGACAATCTGCTGACCGGCCGCGTCTCGAACATCGAGCCGCTGCTCGGACACGAGCGCTTCACCTTCCTGAACTACGACGTCACGAACTATCTGCACGTCGAGGGCGAGCTCGACGCGATCCTGCACTTCGCGTCGCCGGCCAGTCCGGCGGACTTCGAGCGCCTGCCGATCCAGATCCTCAAGGTCGGCTCGCTCGGCACCCACAAGGTGCTCGGCCTCGCGAAGGAGAAGCGCGCGCGGATGCTGCTCGCGAGCACGTCGGAGTGCTACGGCGACCCGGAGGTGAACCCCCAGCCCGAGAGCTACTGGGGCAACGTCAACCCGATCGGCATCCGCGGCGTCTACGACGAGGCGAAGCGCTTCGCCGAGGCGATGACGATGGCCTACCACCGCCACCACGGCCTCGACGTGCGCATCGTCCGGATCTTCAACACCTTCGGCCCGCGCATGCAGGTCGACGACGGGCGGGCGATCCCGAACTTCTTCCGCCAGGCGATCGGCGGCGAAGACGTCACGCTCTACGGCGACGGCTCGCAGACGCGCTCGTTCTGCTACGTCGACGACCTCGTCGAGGGCATCTGGCGCCTGCTGCACGCGAGCCACGTCGGCCCGGTGAACATCGGCAACCCGATCGAGATGTCGCTGCGCGAGATGGCCGAGAAGATCGTCGCGCTCTGCGGTGGCCGGAGCCGGCTCGTGTCGCGGCCGTTGCCGCCCGACGACCCGAAGGTGCGCCGGCCCGACATCACGCTCGCCCGCAAGGTGCTCGACGACTGGGAGCCGCGCGTGCCGGTCGACGAGGGCCTCGCGCGCACCCACGAGTACTTCCGGCGCGAGCTCGCCGCTCGGACGAAGGGCACGTGACCGCCCGCGCCGAGATCCGCAACTTCTGCATCGTCGCGCACATCGACCACGGCAAGAGCACGCTGGCCGACCGCCTGCTCGACGCCACCGGGACGCTCGGCGACCGCGAGCGCCGCGCGCAGTTCCTCGACAAGATGGATCTCGAGCGCGAGCGCGGGATCACGATCAAGGCGCAGACGGTGCGGATGCGCTACCGCGCCGACGACGGCCGCGACTACGTGCTGAACCTGATCGACACGCCCGGCCACGTCGACTTCTCGTACGAGGTGTCGCGCGCGCTCCAGGCCTGCGAGGGCGCGGTGCTCGTCGTCGACGCCGCGCAGGGCATCGAGGCGCAGACGCTCGCGAACGCCTACCTCGCGGTCGACGCCGGCCTCGAGATCCTGCCCGTCGTGAACAAGATCGACCTGCCGGCCGCCGACCCCGACGCGGTGGCGCAGGAGATCGAGGACGTGATCGGCCTCGACGCCGCCGACGTGCTGCCGGTGTCGGCGAAACAGGGCACCGGCATCCACGAGCTGCTCGAGCGCATCGTCGCGAGCGTGCCGCCGCCGGCCGGGGATCCGACCGCGCCGCCGCGCGCACTCGTCTTCGACTCGTGGTTCGACGCCTACGTCGGCGTGATCATGCTGGTGCGGATCGTCGACGGCGCGCTCGAGACCGGGCAGCGCATCCGGATGATGGCGCAGGGCCACGAGCGCGAGATCCAGGCGCTGCACGTGATCGACCCCCACCCGCGGCGCGTCGAGCGCCTCGAGGCCGGCGACGTCGGGATGGTCGTCGCCGGCATCAAGACGCTCGCCGACGTGAAGATCGGGGACACGCTCACCGACGCGCGCACCCGGGCCGCCGCGCCGCTGCCGGGCTTCCGCGACGTGAAGCCGATGGTCTTCACCGGTCTCTACCCGGTCGACTCCGACGCGTACGAGGACCTCAAGGTCGCGCTCGAGAAGCTGCACCTCAACGACGCGTCGCTCGTCTACGAGCCCGAGACCAGCGCGGCGCTCGGCTTCGGCTTCCGCTGCGGATTCCTCGGCTTCCTGCACTCGGAGATCGTGCAGGAGCGCCTCGAGCGCGAGTACGACCTCGACCTGATCACGACCGCGCCGACGGTGCGCTACCGCGTCGTGCCGGTGGCCGGCGAGACCTTCGAGATCGAGAGCCCGGCGGCGCTGCCGGCGGCCGGCGAGGTCGAGCGCGTCGAGGAGCCGATGATCGTCGCCACGGTGCACCTGCCGCCCGAGTACGTCGGCGCGGTGCTCGCGCTGTGCGAGGATCGGCGCGGCCGGCAGCGCGACATGCACCACCACGGCTCCCGGGTGCAGGTGCGCTACGAGCTTCCGCTCTCGGAGGTCGTGCTCGACTTCCACGACCGCATCAAGAGCGCGACGCGCGGCTACGGCTCGTTCGACTACGAGCTGATCGGCTACCAGCCCGCCGATCTCGTGCGCCTCGACGTGCTCGTCAACGGCGAGCCGGTCGACGCGCTGTCGCTGATCGTGCACCGCGAGAAGTCCTACCACCGCGGCACCGAGCTCGTGCGCAAGCTCAAGGAGTTCATCCCGCGCCAGATGTACGAGGTGGCGATCCAGGCGGCGATCGGGTCGCGCGTGATCGCGCGCACGACGGTGAAGGCGCTGCGCAAGAACGTCACCGCCAAGTGCTACGGCGGCGACATCACCCGCAAGCGCAAGCTCCTCGAGAAGCAGAAGGAGGGCAAGCGGCGCATGAAGCGGGTCGGCTCGGTCGAGATCCCCCAGGAGGCCTTCCTCGCGGCGCTGCGCATCGAGGACGCCTGAGTGCAAGCGAGCGAAGCGAGCGCGCAGCGAGGCGCAGCCGAGCGGAGTCGAACAGTGGCCTCGACCTTCGGGAAGCTCCGGAGTCCGCGC
>CAZQYK010000471.1:0-3614 GCA_964597285.1 uncultured Spirochaetales bacterium | reverse complement strand
TGGGCAGCCTCCACATGACGATTCAGACAGGCGTGCTCATCGAGACGCTCGCCGATCTCGGCGCCGACGTGCGGTGGGTGTCGTGCAACATCTTCAGCACCCAGGATCCCGCGGCCGCCGCGGTGGTGGTCGGTCGCGACGGCACTCCCGACGATCCGCAGGGCATCGCGGTGTTCGCGTGGAAGGGCGAGACGCTCGAGGAGTACTGGTGGTGCACGGTCGAAGCGCTCGTCTGGCCCGACGGCGCCGGCCCCGACCTGATCGTCGACGACGGCGGCGACGCGACGCTGCTCGTGCACAAGGGCGCCGAGTACGAGAAGGCCGGCAAGGTGCCCGACTTCGACGCCGACAAGGAGCCCGAGGAGTGGGGCGTGATCCTCGAGACGCTGCGCCGCCAGCAGCTGCGGAGCCCTTCGCTCTTCGGCGCGATGGCGAAGCGCGTCCGCGGCGTCTCCGAGGAGACGACCACCGGCGTGCACCGCCTCTACCAGATGGCGAAGGACGGCATGCTCGCGTTCCCGGCGATCAACGTCAACGACTCGGTCACGAAGAGCAAGTTCGACAACGTCTACGGCTGCCGCCACTCGCTGCCCGACGGCCTGATGCGCGCCACCGACGTGATGCTCGGCGGCAAGGTCGCCGTCGTCTGCGGCTACGGCGAGGTCGGCAAGGGCTGCGCGCAGGCGCTGCGCGGCCAGGGCTGCCGCGTCGTCGTCACCGAGATCGACCCGATCTGCGCGCTCCAGGCGGCGATGGAGGGCTACCAGGTCGCGACGCTCGAGGACTTCGTCTCGACCGCCGACATCTTCGTCACGACCACCGGCAACTTCGACATCATTACCGCCGAGCACATGGCGCGGATGAAGGACAAGGCGATCGTCGGCAACATCGGCCACTTCGACAACGAGATCGACATGGCCGGCCTGAAGAAGGTGCCCGGCATCCGGCGCGAGAACATCAAGCCGCAGTACGACGAGTGGGTCTTCCCCGACGGCCACTCGGTGCTGATCCTCGCCGAGGGGCGCCTGCTGAACCTCGGCTGCGCCACCGGCCACCCGAGCTTCGTGATGAGCGCCTCGTTCACGAACCAGGTGCTCGCCCAGCTCGAGCTGTGGCAGCACCCCGAGCGCTACGAGCGCCAGGTCTACGTGCTGCCGAAGGCGCTCGACGAGGAGGTGGCGCGCCTGCACCTCGAGCAGCTCGGCGTGCGGCTGACGCGCCTCACGCCCGAGCAGGCCGCGTACATCGGGGTGCCGGTCGACGGCCCGTACAAGCCCGACCACTACCGCTACTAGCGCGGCGGACGGCTCGGGCGCCCGGCGTCCCCTGAGGGGATCCGGCCGGTCGGAGCGGGGCAGGTCCCGGACGCGTTCGGTTCTCGCTAGATTGGTCGAGTCCCGGCGCCCTTTCTCCGATAACCGAGCCATGCCCAACTGCCGCCCGCATCCGTCGAGCCTCCGCCGCGCGTTCGCGCGCGCCGCGGCGCCGCTCGCCGCGCTCGCGCTCGCCGCGCCGGCCGCGGCCGACCTCGACTGCCCGAGCCTCGGCCAGCTCTCGCGCGAGTTCCTGCGCCACCACGTCAGCCAGCGCGACCTCGGCGCCGAGATCGAGAAGCGCGCGATCGACGCGTACCTGCAGCGCCTCGACACCTCGCGCAGCCTGATGCTCGAGAACGACGCCGCGCAGCTGCGCACCCAGCTCACCGGGGTCTTCGAGAAGGTCCGCGGCGGCGACTGCGAGGCGCTGGCCGCGGCGCACCAGCGCCTGGTCGCGGTGAACGAGCAGGCCGAGGGCTACGTCGCCGAGCTCGTCGCGGCGCGCGACTTCGAGCTCGACGAGAGCGTCGAGATCGAGCTCGACCCCGACGACCGCGGCCACCCGAAGACCGTCGAGGAGCGCGCCGAGCTGTGGCGCCGCCTCGTGCACTTCCAGATCTCGAACTACCTCGACGCCGGCGAGAAGCTCCCCGAGGCGAAACGCCTGCTCGCGCACCGCTACGAGCTGCGCACGAAGCGCGTCCGCGAGCTCTCGCCGTCGGACATGTTCTCGGTCTTCCTCGACGCGTTCGCGTCCGCGCTCGACCCGCACTCGAGCTACTACACGCCCGAGGCGATGGAGGACTTCCGGATCTCGATGTCGCTCTCGCTCGAGGGCATCGGGGTCGCGCTCGCCGCGCGCGACGGCTACTCGGTGGTCGCGCGCATCACCCCCGGCGGCGCCGCCGACCGCCTCGAGGACGGGCTCGAGCCGCAGGACAAGATCATCGCGGTCGCCGAGAAGGGCGGCGAGGCGGTGAACATCATCGACATGCCGCTGCGCGAGGCGGTGAGCCGGATCCGCGGCAAGAAGGGCACGACGGTGCAGCTGACGGTGCTGCGCCAGGGCGAGACGACGCAGCGCTTCACGCTCGACATCGTGCGCGACAAGATCGACCTCGCCGAGCAGGCGGCGAGCCTGCGCTTCGAGACGCGGGAGCGCGGCGACAAGACCTACAAGCTCGCGATCCTCGACCTGCCCTCCTTCTACGGCGACTCCGACCCCGACGAGCGCCAGTGCACCGACGACGTCGAGAAGCTGCTGCGGCAGGTGAACGAGGAGGGGGTCGACGGCCTGCTTCTCGACCTGTCGCGCAACGGCGGCGGCCTGCTCGAGCACGCGGTGAAGATCTCGGGCTTCTTCATCCGCAAGGGCGAGGTCGTCGGCGTCCAGAACAACCGCGGCCAGCTCAGCGTGCTGAGCGACCGCGACGAGCGCGTCCTGTACACCGGGCCGATGGTCGTGCACGTCTCGCGGGTGTCGGCGTCGGCCTCGGAGATCCTCGCCGGCGCGTTGAAGGACTACCACCGCGCGGTGATCACCGGCGACGACCACACCTACGGCAAGGGCACGGTGCAGACGGTGACGCCGCTGCAGCCGGGGCTCGGCGCGCTGAAGATCACGACCGCGCGCTTCTTCCGCCCCGGCGGCCGCTCGACGCAGAACGACGGCGTCGCGGCCGACGTCGTGATCCCGTCGCTGCTCGCGACGAACGACCTCGGCGAGCGCCACATGCCCTACGCGCTCCAGGGCGAGGAGATCGACGCCTTCCTCGGCAGCTACGCGAACGCGATCGGCCCCGAGGACCGCTGGAGCCGCGTCCCGGCCGCGACGACGGCCGAGCTCGCGCGCCGCTCGGCCGAGCGCGTCGGCGCGAGCGAGGCCTTCGCCGAGGTGCGCGACAAGCTCCAGGAGGCGCGCGCGAACAACGGCGTCGTGCGCCTCTCCGACATCCTCGAGAAGCGCAAGGAGGCGAAGGCCGAGCAGGCGAAGCTCGAGGGCGACGCGGTGAGCGCGATCGACCCGGGACCGGGACCCGGACCGAACGGAGACCTGTTCGGCGCGCCCGACAAGGACGAGATGAGCCCGCAGCTGCTCGAGGCGATCGAGGTGCTCGGCGACCTCGTCGAGCTCTCGAAGCGCGCGCCGCAGCAGGAGACTTGAGCAAGCCGGCACAGCCGGCGCGCAGCGAGGCGCAGCCGAGCGAAGTCGAAAAGGTGGCCTCGACGATGGCAATGGCTCGAGCGACGCGCCGCGCGCTCCGTCCCGGGAGAACCTGATGCCTCTCCAGATCCTGA
>CAZQYK010000470.1:0-4775 GCA_964597285.1 uncultured Spirochaetales bacterium | reverse complement strand
ATCCAGACCGCATAGGCCGCGATCAGCGCGACGAAGACGATGCCGAGCCCGTACGGCACCGCGAACCAGATCGCCAGCAGCACCGCCATCGCGCGGCGGTTCGCGCGCCAGTGCGCGCTCACGGCGCCTCTTCGCGCGGCTCGGCGTCCTCGTCCGACTCGGACTCGGGCGCCGCCGCGCGCCGCGCGACGCCGAGCGCCTCGAGCGTCGCGACGAGGTCCTCGGCGGCGGTCGCGGGCTCGACCTCGCGGTCGATCGCGAGGATCCTGCCGTCGGCGCCGACGTAGAAGGTCTGGCGCAGCGCGTAGCCGGCCGGCGCCAGCACGCCGTAGGCCGCGGCCACCTCCTTCGACGCGTCGCTCAGCAGCGGGAAGTCGGCCTTCTCGGAGCGCGCGAAGCGGCGCACCTCGTCGATCGGGTCGACGCTCGCCATGAAGTAGGCGACGTCGTACTCGCGGATGCGGTGTCCGTTCTCGGCGAGCGACTTGCACTCGATCGTGCATCCCTTCGTGAAGGCCTTCGGGTACCACGCGAGCACGACGACGCGCTCGCCGCGGTGGTCGGCGAGCGCGTGCGTGCGGCCGTCGGAGCCCGGCAGCGAGAAGCCGGGCGCCGGGTCGCCGACGGCGAGCTCGGCCGCCGCGGGCGCGGCGAGCGCGGCGACGAGCCACAGGGCGAGGGTCGGGCGGAGCGGGCGCATCGGCGGTCCTCCTGGAAGTCGCTGCGGCGGATCCTAGGTCAAGCACCGCGGAGCCGCGCGCCGCTTCGCTTCTCGTGCAGTGTCCGTCGACCGGGTACCGGGCGGGGCTCCATCGCTTCCGGCCCGCTCGATCGCGTCACCGACGTTCTCCCGCGTTTCCTCCGTCAAGGCGGGCACGAGACCAGCGTTGCGCTTGCGCCGCTGCCCCCGGACCTACGCGACGGAGCCCCACCCGGCCCCCGTACAGCTTCCGTTCACCGGCACCCTCGAAAGCGCGCTCGGCTGCCCGACCCCCCTCGACGGATCCGGCACGAGAATGCGAAGCGGCCAACCGCAACACGCGCGGCACGCGGCGCCGGGGGCTCGTGTAACTTCGTCCGTGGCCATCACGGAGGAGACGAGATGACGATCGCGGAACTCGGTGCGCTCGGAGAGGTCGTCGGCGGCATCGCGGTGGTCGTGACGCTGGCCTACCTCGCGATCCAGGTGCGACAGAACACGCGCGCGATGGAGGAGAGCCGGCGGCTCGCGCTCGCGCAGACCTACCAGATGCGCGCCGACGCACTGCAGGGGATGCTCGTGCACGCGGCCGACTCCGATCACATCGGCCCGCTGATCACCAAGCTCACGCAGCAGGGCTACCCCGAGAGCGTCGCGCCGCTCGAGCGCCTCACACAAGAGGAGCGCGGCCGCTTCCGCCAGTGGCAGATCGCTCAGCAGACCCACTGGGACAACCTCTTCTTCCAGTACCAGCAGGGCTACCTCGAAGAGGAGTACTACCGCGACTCGTTCCGCGAACGCGTCGCGCGCCTCGCCCCGACCTGGCGCGCGCTCGGCATCTCGCCCGGCCGCGCGAGCTTCCGCGAGGAGGTGGAGCGGCTGACGACCGAGGGCGGCGGCCCCGCCTAGCGCCCGGCGCGCGACGTCTCGCGGCCGCAGGCGTCGAGGAGCACGGAGAGCTTCTCGAGGTCGAGCGGCTTGGCGAGGTGCTCGTCGAAGCCGGCGCGGCGCGCCTGCTCGACGTCGCCCGGCTGGCCGTAGCCGGTCAGCGCGACGAGGTGCGCGTCGCGCAGCTCGGGAATCTCTCGCGCGCGCCGCGCGACCTCGTAGCCCGGCGCGTCGGGGAGCCCGATGTCGACGAAGGCCAGCTGGGGCCGGAACTCCTCGAGCGCGCGGAGCCCGGAGGCGGCGTCCTCCGCGGCGCGCACCTCGCAGCCGTGCCGGCGCAGCAGGAGCTCGAGGCTTCGGCGGCTGTCCTCGAGATCCTCGACGACGACCACGCGCAGGCCCGGCGGCGGCTCGGGCGGCGGGTGCTCGGGCCGACCGTTCGCGACCGACTCCGCGGCGCGCGGCAGCCACACCTCGAAGCGGCTGCCGCCCGCGGGCTCGTCGCCCACCTCGACGCGTCCGCCGTGGAGCTCGGCGATCGAGCGCACCAAAGTGAGCCCGAGGCCCATGCCGCCGCTGTGGCCGTTCGACGACTCGAGCTGCAGGAAGGGCTCGAAGATCCGCTCGCGCATCTCCGGCGGGATGCCGACGCCGTGGTCGCGCACGCGGACGCGGATCCACCCGTCGACCTCGTCGCACTCGAGCGCGACGGAGCTTCGCGCTGGCGAGAACTTCGCCGCGTTCGAGAGCAGGTTGATCACGACCTGCTGGAGCCGCGCGGCGTCGCCGTCGACGGGCAGCTCGCGCTCGCCGACCTCCGCGGCGAGCGCGAGTCCCTTCTCCTCGAACTCCGCCGAGGCCGTCTCCACCGCGTCGCGGCAGACGCCGCGCAGGTCGACCCGCCCGCGGCGCAGCGCGATCTTCCCCTGCGTGACGCGCGCGACGTCGAGCAGGTCGTCGAGCAGCCGCCTCATCAGGTGCAGCTGGCGGCGGATCACCTGCTGCGCGTGCAGAAGCACCTCCGCGCTGTCGCGCTCGGCGAGCAGCTCGTTCGCCATCTGGAGCGCGTTCATCGGGTTGCGCAGCTCGTGCGAGAGCGTGGCGAGGAAGCGCTCGCGGCGCGCGATCTCCTCCTCGAGCCGGTGCTCGGCACGCCGCCGCTCGGTGACGTCGCGCCACACCGAGCGCGAGCGAACGACCTCGCCGTCGCCGTTGCGCACCGCGGTGGCGTTCAGGCTCACGTCGATCCGCGAGCCGTCGCGGTGCATCACCTGCAGCGGTACGTCGCGCACCTCGCCGGCCTCGGCGAGCGTCCGCCGGGCATCGTCGGCGGCGGCGTGCGAGGCCGGCGCGTAGAGGCGGCTCACCGGGCGGCCGACCACCTCGTCGCGCTCGTAGCCGAGGCTGCCGAGCAGCGTGCGGTTGCAGTCGAGCACCTCGCCGGTCGCGACGTCGACCGAGAGGTACATGTCGGGCGCGTGCTGGTACAGATCCTGGTAGTTCCGTTCGCTTACGTGCAGCAGCCGCTCGGCCTCGACGCGTGCCGAGATGTCGCGCGCGATCGCCGACGCGCCCCAAAGCTCCCCGTCGGGGCCGTAGACCGGCGAGATCGTCACCGAGACGTGGATCTCGCGGCCGTCGCGGTGCAGGCGCCGCGTCCCGAAGTGGTCGACCGACTCGCCCCGCCGCACCCGCTCGAGCAGCCGCTCGACCTCGCCCTCGAGATCGGGCGGCACGATGAGCTCGAGGCTCCGCCCCACCGCTTCCTCGGCGCTCCAGCCGTAGAGCTTCTCGCAGCCGGCGTTCCAGCTCGTGATCGTGCCGTCGAGCGTCTTGCCGAGGATCGCGTCGTCGGAGTACTCGACGATCGCCGACAGACGCTCGAGCTCGGCCCGCGTGCGGGCGAGCGCGCCGACGTCGACCATCGTCAGCACGACGCCCTCGACGCGCTTCTCGACCTCGTAGGGCAGGATCCGCAGGAACCACGTGCCGCGTCCGCGCCCCTGCACCTCGCGCTCCACGCGCTCGCCGCGGCCATCCCGGTGTCGCCGGGCATCGCGCCGAAGAAGGCCTCGAGCGACTCGAGGCCGCCGGCGGACGCGCCGACCCCGACCACGAACAGGGGTCGGGGCGCGTCGGCGGCGGGAGGGTTCGGGACGGCGTCGTGCATCGCGGGGGAGGCACCCCAGGAGGCGAGAAGCAAGTTCGGTGCCCGCGCCCCGGTACGGCCGCTGCCGGGAGAGACCGGGAGGGCGCCGGGGCGGGAGGTTTGTACAAGCGGAGGCCGAACGCCGGGCAGATCTCAGTCCTCCGACGCGAGGCGGCCCTCGTGCTCGATGCGCATCGGGGCGTCGTGCGGCTCGCGGACGAAGAGCGTCCCGTCGATCGCGTAGTCGAAGCGCGCGCCGGCGTCGAGCGCGGCGAGCTGGCGCGCGAGGTCGAGGACCGTCGTGCTCACGTCGACCGCGACGAGCTGCTCGCCGAGCCGCGGCACGACGACCGGCTCGGTGCTCGTGCCGCGCGCGAGCGGGCGGTCGTTGACCGCGAGCGCGAAGCGCATTCCGTCGAGCCGCACCGGCACGTCGTTCGGATTCTGCAGGCGCAGCTCGACGCGCAGCAGCTGCTCGAAGCGGCCGCCGCCGGAGATCGGCTCGACGTCGACGACGTGCACGCCGAGCGGCTCGAGGCCGCCGGGCGTCGAGGCGCACGCCGCGGCGAGCAGCGCGAGCGCGGCGGCGAGGAGCGCGCGCACGTCAGCGCACCGCGGCCGGCTGCGGACCCCGGGTCAGGATGATGTAGACGGCGTGGATGATGCCGGGCACGTAGCCGAGCAGCGTCAGCAGGATGTTGACCCAGAACTGCAGCCCGATGCCCACCTGCAGGAACACGCCGAGCGGCGGCAGCAGGATCGCGAGCAGGATGCGAAGGATGTCCATGATGCGTTCTCCGATGGTCTTCGAGACGCCGGATCGGACTGCAGGTTCCGTGCCGACCGGGGCGCCCCGCGGCATCCGCTCTTCGTCGTGCGCAACCTGTGGCGGCTCTACGGGGGCTGGTACGACGGCAACCCGGCGCACCTCGCGCCGCCGCGCGCCGCGGCGCTCGGGCGCGCCGTCGCCGGCCTCACCGGTGGAGCCGCTGCGCTGGCCGCCGCCGCCGAGCGCGCCGCAGCGGACGGCCCGCTCGA